>DATFEW010000076.1:0-10642 GCA_035250805.1 Pyrinomonadaceae bacterium | reverse complement strand
AAACAGTCGGAAATAATCTCAACACGAGCACATTCGTCAAACGCAACGGAAAGTGGCAGGTCGTCGCGTGGCAATCTACCATCGTCCCTCGGCCTCAACCCACGGCGCAATCGCAGTCTGCTTTGTCTATGCCGAAGCCTGTCGCATTGTCGTCTGCGAAACCGGCCACTCAAACGGACACCGCAACGCGAACCTACATCAAAGGACCTCGAGGCGGATGTTACTACCTAAATCCGGGCGGGGCTAAGGTCTACGTCGATAAGAAGAACTGCCCCTGATCGTCCGTCTGAATTTTTCTTCGATCCGATAACATTTCCTGCAAGTAGTAAGCAGCCGCGCGTTCTTTGTGACGCAGTGTTGCTGTTTGTTCTTTTTTGGCCGTTCGAAGGTCGCGTTTTGATCGGCACTACGGCCTAGAACTTTGTCAGCATCCGGCTGTGTTTGATCAGCTTTCTGGTCGAAACTGCGGGAACTGGTAGCGGCGTCGGCCAGTTTCGAAAGAACCGCGATTTCGCACGCCAATAGGTAAATTAAAATCAATGAGAAGATCATTAATGTTAGCGTCTTTAGTTGTTGCGTCTGTCGCCTTGCTGGGTGCATGCACGCAGCCCGTAGAAACCAAACCCGGAACCACGGTCCCGGTCGCAAGCCCGGTAAGCTCACCCGTTGCTGACATCAAGAAAGAGGATCCGTCGAAGATCCCGGCTCTTGTCGGCGAATGGCCGGGCCAACAAGGCGCCGTCTTGAAAGTTGAGAAAAAGGGCGAAAAGTATGAGATCGAGATCAAAACCAAGGACGGCTCGAAGAAATTCGAGGGGATCCCTAAAGGAAACGACGCGATCGAATTCACACGCAACGGCAAGGTCGAGGTCATTAAAGCCGCAACCCTCGACGAAACCGGTATGAAATGGGCCGGCGGCGAGAAAACCTGCGTTGTAATTAACAAAGGAACTGAGGCTTTCTGTAAAAAGTAAGCCGTTGACGGACGTTTTGTCCGTATCCTGGGCGGAACGCTGGTTCCGCCCATTCCTTCGGCATTTTCCAAAAGATCAAAAATGACAGAACTTTTCGCTCCTCGAAACCGTTCTACCCTTCCAGCAATAATCTTTGCAATAGGAAAATGAGTTGTTGTAGCGGAGGGAAAATGAAAAAGCTCGGATTTACGGTATTTATTGTCGCTTTGATACTTGGAGTCGGTGTCGCCAGTTTTGTGTCGTGGGGAAAGGCAGGCGCCAGGCTCTTTAATATCAGTTTTAACATGGGCGGCGTGCATGGCTCCGGGAACGTCACGTCGGAGACACGCGACGTCAGCGGATTTCACGGCGTAGATGTAAGCGGCGTCTTTGAGGTTGAGATCGTGGCGCAGAAGGAGTTTAGCGTCCAGGTCGAGGCGGACGACAATCTGCTCGAGTACGTCAGGACCGAGGTCGAGGACGGGATCCTCGAGATCTCGACCTCTCGTAAGATCAAATCGAGCGATATGTTGAAGATCAGGATAGGTGCACCGGACATCGATAATCTCTCAACCTCCGGGGTGGCAAAGATCTCCCTCGTGGACCTAAAGAACGCCGGCCTGAAAATCGATAGTAGCGGAGCCTCAAAGATGACCCTCGCGGGCGAAACAGATAAGCTTATGATCGATGTCAGCGGTGCAGCGAAGATCGACGCGGAAGGTTTGAGATCACGTGCCGCGAGCGTTGATTCAAGCGGCGCAAGCAAGATCAGCGTCTTTGCGACCGATTCGGTCCGTGTGAAGGCGTCAGGGGCGAGCAAGATCACCTATACCGGCGGTGCGACCGATGTCGTGTCGAAAACCTCCGGTGCAGGCAGCGTAACAGCTAAATAATCGATTCGCATCCGAACAAAATGTCGCATCCGAACAAAATGCCTTGACCGAGTCTGTACGGCAAGGCATTTTTATTGCATTGCGATGGCCGGTCGGGGCTTCGGAGCTCCGACAATACTGATCGGCTGCTTTGAAGCGGGTGCGCAACACATCTTTACCATCTCGAGCCGTTCGGCTGTCATCTCAGGGTCGTTTCTTATCCACTCGCGCACCTTCTCGAAAACCTCAGCTGCATATTTGTTCTCAGGTAGCTTGATCCGGTAGTGCGACCATTTCCAGTCCTTTCGCATCTCGACCAGGCCCGCACGCTTCAAATACGCTAAGTGTCGTGAGATCTTAGGTTGATTTGTCCCGATCACCTCCACGAAAAAGCATACACAAACCTCGTCGTCGCCGATCAGGTTCAGCAGACGCAGACGCGTCCTGTCCGCCAAGGCCGAGAAGAACAACTCAATATCAAATTCTTTCGTTTTCGCCATTCTCATTTTTTTCTCAAATATGTGTTGACATATCCGAGAAATACGGATAACATTTGTTTGTCCGATACGTTTAAGCGTATCTGAGAAGTCAATAATATAGGAGCAAGAAAACAATGGCAAGCAAAATAAACGCATTGAAAGCACATTTGGCAATAAATGTCCGCAAGGTCGAGGAAAGCATCCCGTTCTACGAGAAGATGTTTGGCATCGAGCCGAGCAAGGTACGGACCGGTTACGCGAAGTTCGACGTCGAAAACCCACCGCTGAATTTCACGCTTAACCAGATCGCGTTCGGTGAAAGGGGGGCTCTTTCACACTTGGGTATTCAGGTGGCGAGTTCCGAGGACGTCATCGCGATGCGCGATCGGTGGCAACAGGCGGGACTCGTACCGCGTGAGGAGATGCAGACCACATGTTGCTACGCGGTTCAGGACAAGGCGTGGGTTACTGATCCTGACGGCAACGAATGGGAGGCATTCGTCGTTCTCGAGGATAATCTTTCCGAAGAGGTTCAGGGGGCAGCGGACAAGTCATGTTGTGTCCCAACATTTTTGGATGTTGACGGCAAAACGCAGGAGGTACTAACGTCCTGCTGCTAAATGAGGTAGTTGAGACAATGGCTTCAAAAGAATTTCGTCGGCCCGACTGGCCGAAGCCTTATATGGAAAAACCCTCCCACAAATATCGTTCGCACGAGTCCGACCCGCTCTTCGATCGCGACTGGGACGTTTTTGTCATCCGGCGCGATACTGAGACAGGTGAGTTCCGAGCCCAAACGGCCCATTGTAAAGACGCTCTATCGAACGAACGGTAGATTCAAGAGTTGATGCCTCAGGAAAAGTGTACCCCGACTCGCCGTCTGTCGTTTCTCGACAGGTATTTGACGATATGGATATTTGCGGCGATGGCCGTCGGGATTTCCGTCGGCCATTTTTACCCTGCTGTGACCGAGGTGATCGATCGGTTTCAATACGGAACCACCAACATATTAATAGCGGTCGGGTTGATACTTATGATGTACCCACCGCTCGCCAAGGTGCGTTACGAAGAGCTCCCGAAAGTTTTCCGCAACAAGAAGATCCTTGGACTTTCGATGGTTCAAAATTGGGTGATCGGGCCGGTGTTGATGTTCACCCTTGCCGTCATTTTCCTTCGCGATCAACCGGAATACATGGTCGGAGTAATAATGATCGGCCTTGCTAGGTGCATCGCGATGGTCATTGTTTGGAACGAACTCGCCCGTGGCGATAACGAATATGCGGCCGGTCTGGTCGCTTTCAATAGTGTTTTTCAGATCCTATTTTATAGTGTTTACGCCTGGTTCTTCATAACTGTCCTACCGCCGCTATTCGGCGTCGAGGGTTCGACAGTGAATATAAGCATGGGGCAGATTGCCGAAAGCGTTCTCATCTATCTCGGCATCCCATTTTTCGCAGGAATGTTGACGAGATTTGGGCTCGTAAAGGCAAAAGGGCGTGAGTGGTATGAGCAAGTGTTTATTCCTGCTATTAGTCCAATCACCCTTGTTGCTTTGCTGTTCACCATCGTCGTTATGTTCAGCCTTAAAGGCGGATTGATCGTTCAGGTGCCGTTGGATGTCGTGCAGATAGCGATTCCGTTGACGATCTATTTTGTCGTGATGTTCTTCGTGAGCTTTTTTATGGGACGAGCCGCCGGAGCGGATTATTCAAAGACTGCAACACTGTCGTTCACTGCAGCAAGCAACAATTTTGAGCTTGCTATCGCGGTTGCGGTTGCCGTGTTTGGCATTACATCGGGGCAAGCGTTTGCGGCGGTCATTGGTCCACTGGTTGAAGTGCCAGTTCTTATCGGCCTTGTGAGTGTATCGCTCTGGCTACAGCGCCGGTATTTCGCCAACGCAATAAATGGGGTCAGATAGGAAAAAAGTACTGATCCTATGCACCGGCAATTCTGCCCGCAGTCAGATGGCTGAAGGAATTTTGCGCAGTATCGCCGCAGATAAGTTTGATGTCGAAAGTGCCGGCGTTTCGCCTTCGAGCGTTCGACCAGAAGCGATCGAAGTTATGAGCGAGATTGGCATTGACATCTCCGACCACCGTTCAAAATCCGTCGCCGAATTTGCCACCCAGGATTTTGACTACGTTATCACCGTTTGCGACAACGCACGCGAAACATGCCCCGTGTTCCCGAACCGGGCGATCAAGATCCATCGTGACTTCGAAGATCCTCCAGCATCCGGCACCACCGATCGCGAGACTACACTTGCGATCTTTAGACGCGTACGAGACGAAATCCGAGATTTTTTGATAAAGTTTGCGGAAGTGAGATAACTTCCGGATGTTCAATAACTCCGACATCAAGGAACAAAAACGCGGTGCGGGTTTTTGGTTGAAAATTGCGGCCGCTGTTTTTCTCATCCTGCTCGGCTACAACTTTTACCGCGTCAACCGCAGCGAACCGCCTTCCGCATCTCCTACGCCAGTACCCGTTCAGTATACGGAAGGTGAGATCGCGAACGAACAGATCACGATCGAACCCGGTAGATTCATGCCCTACCGTATGAATTTCAACCATCGCGCAATTATTAATGGAGACTTTCGCGTAGCCGGTAAAGATCCCTGGATCGTGTGCCTGATACTTGACGAAACCAATTTCGAAAAATGGCGTGCAGGAAACGAGTTCACTGCGGTTAATTCAACGGGTCGCGTGCCAGTTGGCCGCGTGTCGCGCGCGCTCGAGCCCGGTACTTATTTTCTTGTTTTCGACAACCGTGCCTCGCCAGATAAAAAAGCCGTTGTTGATCTTTTGTTCACGTCTGAGTGAAAGATGCGAACGGACCATTTCGCGCTTTCAGATTTTGTGTTCAAAATTTTTTCGCGTGGACGAAAAAAAGTTGGACGATTTTCTCTGTTTTCGCGCGCGTTTCTGCTAAAATCTCTTCGAAAATCACGCTAAAATTCGAGTCAAATTATTGCAGAAAAAACCACTTAACTGCGTCGAAAAAAAATTCAAAAAATCTGTGGATTTCTGTTTGCAATGGTGTTTCCTCTATGTTAATCTGACTCCCGCTTTAATTACAGTTGCCCTTGTAAAACGTTGTAAACAAATAACTTAAAGTGGCACTTTAAGTCTGGTGCTGCTTTCCACAGACTTGTGGAAAAGTATGTGGAAATCAGTCCATCACCTTTGTTTTCAGCGTAAGAAAGTGCCCACGGATCAAGCGGAAAAAGGAAGCATTTCGTGACTGGGGTTTTTGGTCTCGGTAGTTTGTTCCTGTTTTCTTTTAATATCAATTTGGGCGCAAATGTTTGCATTTCGTCGGAGCCTCATTGGAAACCTCAGCAGCAGCAACAAATATTTGGGACCGCCTTCTCTCGCTGGTTGAACCGCGTGTAGACGATCATGTCTTCGACACATGGTTTCGGCGCATCTCGTTTGATAACGTAGACACCGATTCCAAACACATTCATCTCACCGCCGCGGACATGACCAAAGATTGGGTCACACGATACTACTCGGGGATGATCTACGAGATACTCTCGGACTTGGGCTACACCGACTACTCTTTGGAATGGAGCACCGACGAGACAACTTCACCACCGGAAAGCAACGAACTGTATTTTGATGTGGACGCTGCACAAGACGCTCTGCCCGTCTCTGCTTTCTTTCCTGCGATCGAAACAGATCTTGTCGAAAACTCTCTCAATCCGAAGTACACTTTTGAAAAGTTTGTCGTCGGAACTTCAAACCAATTCGCTCACGCCGCGGCTATGGGTGCGGCGGACACGCCAGGCAAAAGTTACAATCCGCTTTTCCTTTATGGGGGGACCGGTCTTGGAAAAACTCACCTCATGCACGCTATCGGCCACTCTATAAAAGACCGTAACCGGCACCTTCGTGTCGCATATGTCACGAGCGAAAAATTCATGAACGAGTTGATCAACGCGATCCGCTACGACAAGACCGACGCGTTTCGCGAAAAATATCGCTCGATCGATGTGCTCTTAATGGACGACGTTCAGTTCTTTGCCGGAAAAGAGCGCACGCAGGAAGAATTTTTCCATACATTCAACACGCTGCATAACAATCAAAAACAGATCGTTATCTCCAGCGACTGTCCGCCGCGTGAGATACCGACGCTTGAAGAAAGATTGCACTCGCGTTTTGAGTGGGGACTCATCGCCGATATTGAACCGCCCGATCTTGAAACCAAGGTCGCGATCCTGAAGCGCAAAGCCGATATGGATGGTATTGATCTTACTGATGAGATCGCGATCTTCATCGCCAGCAAGATCAAGAGTAACGTCCGTGAACTCGAGGGTTCACTGCTTCGCCTTGTCGCGATCGCGTCGCTCCGTGGCGTCCCGATCTCAAAGATGGTGGCGCAGGAGGCGATGAAAAATATCATTGAGAGCGAGCGGGCCGAGGGCCTCACAATGGAACGTATAGCCCGAACCGTCGCCGCCCACTATCAAATGTCGGTCGACGAGCTTAAATCAAAAAGCAACAGCCGGGCGATCGCGATGCCGCGGCAGGTCGCTATGTATCTATGCAAACGACTTACACGACACAGCTATCCGGAGATCGGCCGGGAGTTCGGCGGCAAACACCACACCACCGTAATGCACAGTTTTGAGAAGATCGAGAACCTTACGAAGACAGACAGGGTTTTCCACAACACGATCAGTTCGCTAATTGATAGTCTTTGCAATTAATTAAAGACTTTTGAGCTGTTAATTGGCAATTCGTTTTCCACAAGACATGGATACTATACGGCGTCGTAAACCTTTTATTTGGACTACTTACCAGGGGATTTGCACATTTCCTCGGTGTTACGCGGATATTAACTGTGCAACTTGGTGGAAAAGGGACGGGAAACAAGATTTCCGCAATTTGAGCGAGTTTTCCACAGGTTTTCCACACACCCCTGTGGATGCGGAAAGCCATATTTTATAGGGGTTTTCCCTTAGTTTTCACAGATTCACAGGCCCTATTACTAAAGCTATTTAAAAATCTCTTTTTGATTCTGATTAGAAAGAGTAAAAGCCGGTTTAGAGGTACCAGGTTTAGCTTGCTAGGATAAAACCTGTAATCGGGACGGAAAGAAATCAGGAGTTACGAAATGGAGTTTACCATCAAGCAAAGTGTTCTTAAGGAAGAGTTGGGTTACATCCAGGGAGTGGTCGAACGCAAAAGCACCATCCCAGTGCTTTCGAACATTTTGATCGAAAGCCTGGGCGAGAATTCGATCCGTATCGTCGGAACCGACCTTGACGTTACAATTCGCTGCGACGCCGAGGCCGAGATCAAAGAAGCCGGTGCAATGTGCATTCAGGCCAGAAAACTCTTCGATATCGTCCGCACGCTTGATGAGGGTGATGTCCATTTCAAAAAAGAGGACAACGAATGGGTGCAGCTCAAGGCAGGCCGAGCCAAATTCCGCCTTGCCGGCGTAAACCGCGAGCAGTACCCGGAGATCCCGATATTCAAATCCGCACCGATGAAGCTTTCGGCCGAGGTTTTCAACTACTTCATCCAGAACACTTCGTTCGCGATCACAAACGAGACTAGCCGCTTCACGCTGAGCGGGGCTAAGTTCGTGATCGAGGGCGACAAGGCCCGGATGGTCACCACTGACGGTCACAGGCTGGCGTTCATCGAAAAGACGATCGAGAAGCAGGATGCCACGATCGACTCGCTCATCCCGAAAAAGGCGCTGCTTGAGCTGGTAAAGATTTCGCGCGAAGAAAAGGGCGATGTTTCATTTGGCGAGGACCAGAACCACATTTATTTCGAGACCGGTGGCCGGCTCCTGATCACGCGAAAGCTGACCGGAAACTTCCCCAACTACGAGATGGTGATGCCGAAGGACAACGACAAGACCGTTATCTTCGACCTGGTCGATATGCGAAACGCCGTCCGCCGCATAGCCCTTGTCGCGGATGAACGGAACCGTTCGATCCGCATGACTGTCCGCGAAGGCGAGGTCGAAGTCACGGCCCAATCAGCAGAAGAAGGCGAGGGCAACGAGATCGTCCCGGCCGATTACAAAGGCGAAGAGATTCTGCTTGGCTTTAACCACCAGTACCTGCAGGAGTTTCTCAACAACGTCGGCGCTCTCGAGAACGCCGGCACGGTGACTGCACCGACCGGCGACGCCGACTCGGCATCGACCTCGGCCGGTGATTCGGCTGCGACCGCTCCGGCACGCGATTCCAAATCACCGACCCGCATCTCGTTCGAATTCAAAGATTCGAACGCCGCCACCCAGATCCGCATCTCCGGCGACACCGCGTACGATTACAAATACATCGTCATGCCGCTGCGGATATGACGACTGGCTTGTTTTGAGTGATAATCATTCTGGTTATTCACCCGATCAATGAAGCAATGTCCTGAATGTAAGCTGGTTTATGCAGATCAGACGCTGAATTATTGTCTCGAAGACGGAACTGTACTCGTCCAGCGATCTGAGGAGAGCGAGTCGGCAACCCAGATAATTCCGTCACCGCACACGACGAGCGAAGATCCTACGAGAAGCTTTCGTTCAGGCGGTATTCCGCAGGACGGCATCCCCTCAAACCTTCCGTCGATTCACGAATCTCAAGGCACGTCGAAAACGAAACTGTGGCTAGCTGTCGCCGGTGTTGCGCTGCTCGTTCTGGCTGTCGGGTTTTTTGGATACCGGTATGCTAGACCGGCCGGTTCCGGGCAGATCGGATCGATCGCCGTGATGCCACTGGTGAATGCGAGCGGCGATGCCGATTCCGAATATCTTTCCGACGGCATGACCGAAACCCTTATAAACAGCCTCGCTCAGCTTCCGAATCTCGCGGTGAAAGGGCGCGGATCGGTCTTCCGATATAAAGGAAAAGAAACTGATCCGAAGCAGGTCGCTGCGGACCTGGGCGTTCAGGCCGTTCTAAACGGGCGCCTGCTAAAGCGCGGCGATTCGGTCACGCTAAGCCTTGATCTTGTCGATGCGAACACCGGCAATCAGATCTGGGGCGAACAGTATGTGCGAAACATCTCCGATATTGCAGCCCTGCAAAAAGAGATCGCGAGAGATGTTTCAAACAAACTGAAAAACAAACTTAGCGGCACCGATCAGCAAAACATGGCAAAAGGGCACACTGCAGACCCCGAGGCATACCAACTTTATCTTCAGGGCCTTTACTTGTGGAATCAGCGAACAGAAGATTCGGCAGCGAAAGCGAGGGAGTTCTTTCAAAAAGCGATCGATGAAGACCCAAAATATGCCCTTGCCTACGTTGGCCTTGCCAACGGTTACATCATCAATGACAGGCCGGCAGAGTATAACGAAAAAGCTAAAGCCGCGGCCGCCAAAGCTCTCGAACTAGATCCGTCTTTAGGCGAGGCTCACACAATTCTGGCAAATGTTGCCTTCTGGTTTGAATGGGACTTTCCCCGCGCGGAAGCTGAATTCAAGAAAGCGATACAACTAAGCCCTAACTATCCGACCGCTCATCACTGGTACGGCGAAACGCTCGGAGCTCTCGGCAGGTTTGAAGAGAGCAGTGCCGAGTTTGCACGAGCAGCCGAACTGGATCCGGTTTCGATGGCCATTCTTACTGATCAAGGTATGGCGTTCATATATGCACGACAATACGACCGCGCGATCGCCCACTTCAAAGAATTAATCGAGATAGATCCGAACTTCGTACGTACACACTTCTATCTCGCGGACGCTTACCGAGGAAAAGGGATGTTTCCCGAGGCCATCGAGTCACGTCGTAAAGGGCTGTTACTGGACGGAATGCCCCCTGCACGTGCCGAGGCAGCGTCTAAGCGGTTAATGGATGCGTATACGACCTCCGGTGCGAACGGTTACTGGCGAATGCGGATGGAACTGCGCCTCGAAGGGTCGAAGCGAAACGGAGAGCCGGTCGATCAGTACGACATGGCCATTGATCACGCAAACCTTGGCAATTCCGATAAGGCATTCGAATCGCTAGAAGCTGGATTAAAAGACCGCCGTGTCGGATTGGTTTTTCTAAAGGTCGACTATATTTGGGACAAAATTCGTTCTGATCCACGCTTCGCAGACCTTGTTCGCCGCGTCGGCCTTCCATAATAACTGCGGAGTTGGCCCGTCGGAGCGGACTCTTTTTCATCGATTTTGCTATGGACACCACCACAGAGCTCACCCTTATCGAAGAACAACTTGCGGCCTCGTGGGTTGCGGGCGATCACTCTTATCACGAACGGGTCCTCGCTGAGGATTGGACCGTTACCGACCCCACCGGCCACATTCTCACGAAAGCTGAGGTGCTCCGCGAAGCCTTTACAGGCGAACGTAAGATCACAAAAGGAA
>DATFEW010000056.1:0-5802 GCA_035250805.1 Pyrinomonadaceae bacterium | reverse complement strand
TTTTCGGGTTATGGGAACACCAAAGGGGCGGGAATCAGGGATGCAGAGAGGACGGAGCGCGATCCGTCCTGTCCAGAGTATAACATAGTTAAACGCCGGGCGAAGATGAATGTTCGGGTTATGAGCGAAAGATGCTAGACGGTGACAGCTTCCCGATATTCGCCCCAAGTCTTTCTGAGGCAATCGCTTATTTCGCCGACGGTCACTTCATTTTCGACGCATATAAGGATCCGGGGGAGAAGATTTTCCGTCCCGGCTGCGGCTTCTCGAAGGGCATTCAGAGCTTTTTTGGCTGCGGTTATGTCACGTCTCTCACGAACTGCACGAAGGCGCTCGATCTGGTCACGTTCGATCTGTTCGTCCACGGTGAGGGTCGGGATCGATTCCTCATCGTCCATCTGAAACTTGTTCATCCCGACCACTATCGCGTCTTCGGTCTCCACCGCCCGCTGAAATTCATATGCGGAGTCCTGAATTTCTGTTTGCACGTAGCCGCTCTCGATAGCGCGTAGCATGCCGCCCATAGCGTCGATCTTCTCTATATATTCGACGGCTTTCTTTTCCAATTGAGTTGTAAGTTCCTCAATTGCGTAGCTGCCGCCGAGCGGATCGGCCGTGTCAGCGACCCCGGATTCGTGAGCGATCACCTGCTGAGTGCGAAGCGCGATGCGAGCTGCCTGCTCCGTAGGTAGGGAAAGTGCCTCATCCATTGAATTCGTATGCAGACTCTGTGTGCCACCGAGCACGGCTGCAAGCGCCTGTATGGTCGTGCGGACAATATTCACTTCAGGCTGCTGCGCGGTCAGCGTCGATCCAGCCGTCTGAGTGTGAAAACGGAGCATCAGCGAGCGAGGATCCTGGGCTTTGAAGCGGTCCTTCATTATTCGTGCCCACAGCCGCCGCGCGGCGCGAAACTTAGCCACTTCTTCTAGAAGGTTGTTATGCGAATTGAAAAAGAATGAAAGCCGCGGTGCAAATTTATCTACCTCGAGTCCGACGTCGATCGCCGCCTGCACATAGCAGATCGCGTCAGCCAATGTGAATGCGATCTCCTGAGAGGCGGTGGAACCGGCCTCCCGTATGTGGTAACCGGAAATAGAGATGGTGTTCCAGTTCGGTACCTCGACGGCGCAAAACGCGAACGTGTCAGTGATCAGACGCAGCGAAGGTTTCGGGGGATATATATACGTTCCGCGGGCGATGTATTCCTTCAGGATGTCGTTTTGGATAGTGCCGCCGACCTTATCAAAAGGTACACCTTGCTTTTTCGCAACCGCGAGATACAAACACAAAAGCGTTGAGGCAGTTGCGTTTATCGTCATCGAGGTCGTTACCTGATCGAGGGGGATACCGTCGAGCAGGGTTTGCATGTCGTAAATACTGTCGATGGCGACGCCGACCTTTCCGACCTCGCCGGCCGCGAGCGGATCGTCGGAATCAAGGCCGATCTGGGTAGGGAGGTCAAAAGCGACACTCAACCCCGACGTGCCCTGGGAAAGCAAGTATTTGTACCGCGCATTTGATTCAGCGGCGGTAGCAAATCCGGCATATTGACGCATCGTCCAGAGTTTGCCGCGGTACATGCTCTTGCGGACGCCACGGGTGTACGGAAACGAGCCGGGCTCGCCTAAGTCTTTCTCGTACGCTACAGGGGCCGTATTCTTGGGGCTAAAATCGTTCGGAAGTTCGATATCGGAGGAAGTTATAAATTCCTTGCGCCGCTGCTCCGCCATAGGGAATCCAGATTACCATAATCGCGTTTTTTTTCACGATCTCGGCACGGCGTTTGCAACATCTAATAGCTGTATGGAAGCTGACGAGACCACAAAAAAAGCGGTCCAGCAACTGGTCAACGCAATTCAGAATTCCGTGGATACAAATGAAGGAGTCAGGAGTGCTGTGGAAACTCTCGAGTTTATGGGTTATATTCCCAACTTCACGGTGCGAATGGATCTGGAGCTTTTGCGGCCCGTAATGGACGGTTTGACCGACACAAAGATCCGCATCGCCTGAACACTCGCATAGGCGTTCCGCGATCGATCCAGAATCTCACCGTTTGGAACTCCTTTGAATTATTACAACTATTTCACCGAGATCGAAGAAACGTTTGTCCGCCGCCGCGGGAAACATCTGCTCCTGTCGCCGATAGACTGGGCGATGATCGAAGGCTGGCAGGAACGTGGGATCCCGCTCCACATTGTCTTGCGGGGGATCGAATCGGTTTTCGATGTTTTCGATCAAAACCCCGGGCCCCGGACGATCAAAGGCCTGCTCTACTGCCGGGAAGAGGTCGAGGCGCAGTACCAGGACTGGCTGGGTATGCAGGTGGGCCGACCTGACGAGGCATCGAAGGTTGCGGGCGAGTCGTTCTCAAGGCAAAGTATCGAAACGCATATCCAATCGGCGATAGAGCGTTTACGAGCAACAAACGACAAACGGCTGCACGAAGATTTTGAGCGTGCCGCAATTCGACTTGAGGAGTTGAAAGCAAATTTAACGGACGATGCTGAGATCGTTGATAAGTCGCTCAATGACATCGAGCATTTTCTTGATCAGGCGTTGGTAACGAATTCGGATAAGAAGCATCTAAAGACCTTGGAACGCGAAACGACCGGGCAGCTGCGCGCCTATAAGGCCGAAATGGAAAAAGAAGGTTATGAAAACACATATCGGCTGATACTCTTGAAGCGCTTACGTGAGGATTACGGCGTGCCGCGTCTTGGACTGTTCTATTTATAGATGATTTCGAACCCGAATCAGGCGGAACGAGCGGATAAATCCGATCCTTTTCTTTTGATGACTTAATTTGTTCGCCGGAATCCGCCCGATTCTTTCATCCGCGTTCAAATTAGCTGAACTTTCATGCGAAACCTTGCATTACCTGCCTACTGTATTCTCACTTTTTTTGCGATAGGCTTTGCGCAGAAGCCTGCCTCGAAACCGTCACCTAAAAAACTGCCCGCTGCGGTACCCGTAAAAGCGGACATGCGTGCGACTAGCGAGCTCGGCAATGTTTCGGGCCGTACTTATTCTAATACCGTCCACGGATTTCGGATCGCTTTTCCCGATACGTGGGTCATCGCCGATCGAGACTATGAGGACGTTGTAAAATCGAAGGGTTTTGATATTTCGCTCAAGGCTCCGGAGAATCTGAGCGGGCCGGCTAAGCTACAAGTCGAAAAAGCGCTCGAAAACATAAAGCTCCTGGTAACGGCGTATCGATCTTCACCGGGCTCGACAGACAATGCGATATTGCGCGTTTCCGTAGAGGACCTGCGAACCGTGCCGGCGGTGAAAGATGCGGTCGACTATTTCGACCTGATGCGCAGCCAGTTTGCGGTGATGAAGCTGCCCGCTGATTTCAAATATTCGGAAACTCAGGCGGAAAAGCTGGGTGCCAAACAGTTCGCGTTTCTCGATACCTCATCCACCGCAGGGAAAAAGAGAATGTACGCGACTGTGCGGAATGGCTTCGCGATAATGTTCACGCTATCCTACACAAGACCGGAAGACATCGCTACAATGCGTCAGATCCTTGCGACTGGCAATTTTGCGCTCAAATGATCCCTTCTCCAATCCTCGCTATCGTAAATATCTTAAGTTTGTGGTAAACAACATACTCATTTAGGTCAAAATGAGGAGGATTCAGATGAATAGACTTCGGATCAAGAAGATGGGGGTGTTGTCGGTAGCAAAAATCCAGGGTGTGATAGGCCTGGTCGTCGGGTTAATTATCGGGGTTATCTACGGACTGATCATCATCGCATATTCGCTTATGGGTGCCGGAATGATCGGCGGTGACGCGGCTTATGCTGTCGGAGGGGGCGGAGTAGTTCTCGGGATCGTTATGATGATCTTTTTCCCTATCTTTTATGGGATCATTTTCTTCATCGGTGGGGCGTTGGGTGCGGTCCTGTACAACATTTTCGCCAGCATGATCGGCGGGATCGAGATGGAAGTTGAGAATCTTGCTTGAGCGTTGAATACAAAACCGGGGACGTCTTAGAGGCAAGGATCGAAAAGATCGTGCCGCGAGGCCTCGGGCTTGCCTTTGCAGACAACCTGACGGTCTTCGTGCCGCTGGCCGTTGCCGGCGATGTTTTGTCGGTACGGATCCGGGAACTGAAAGGCAAGACGGCGTTCGCTGAGATCGAATCTGTGATCGAGCCCTCATCGCATCGGATAAGTGCTCCGTGCGTGTATTTCGGCACCTGCGGGGGCTGCGACTTTCAACAGATGAGTTATGCGGCGCAGCTTACCGCCAAGGTGGGCATTATCCGGGACAATCTTCACCGTATCGGAAAGATCGAATATGAAAATGAGATACCGATCATTCCAAGTCCGGCGGAGTTCGGCTACAGGCTTCGCGCGCAGTGGCATGTGGAGCCGCCGTCAAAGAAAATCGGCTATTACCGTCGGAATTCACGTGATCTGGTTGATATCGAGCGGTGCATAATTCTCACGCCGGAGCTACAGAACAAGCTGACCGAGCTTCGGTCATCACTGCGGTGGGAAGAATTCACTTCCCACAAAATTCAGATCGACGCCGTGACGGGCGACGATGGAGAAACATCTGTCTCGTCACGCGATCTGACCGAACGTGAAAGCGAGATCGAATTTAGCGCGTTGGGAGAAAAGTTTCGATTATCGGCGCGATCGTTCTTTCAGAGTAATAGGTTTCTGATCGAGAAGCTGATAGAAACCGCGATCGGGGGCGCCTCCGGTGGGAACGCACTCGATCTTTATTGTGGCGTCGGATTATTCACGCTGCCGCTTGCCCGGCGCTTTTCAGAAGTGATCGGCGTGGAGGAAAATGAAGAGGCTGTGAGGTTCGGGCGGAAGAGTGCCGCGGACGCAGGCCTCACTAACCTGGAATTTCGTTCCGAGAACGTTCGAAGATATCTCGCGAACGTAGTTGAGAGCGACCTTGATCTCGTTCTGCTCGACCCGCCGCGCTTCGGCACCGAGAAGGAAATGATTGCGAGCCTCATCCGTATCCGGCCCAGGCATATTTCTTATGTATCCTGCGATCCATCGGTCCTCGCCCGCGATTTGAGACGTTTTGTCGAGAACGAATACGCGATCACATCTATAACGGCGCTGGATATGTTCCCGCAAACTCATCATGTCGAGACGGTAGTGCATTTGGACCGTGAATGAATTTGTTGGCTTTCTAGGGTGAACAAAATTCCCGTATCTTCGTATTTGTTGATGGAACTATGCTTCCGGCCACTAGCGTAACCTGATCACAAACCTATAAAATCCAGATATGCCAAAGAAAAAACCTGAATCATCCGAGGAACCGTCGGCTATCACAAAAGGCCATGATGTCCGGTGTCGCTTTTGCGGTCAGAAGAATGCTGTAAAGACGGGCTACAAGAATCGTGACGCAAATTGCGGCAAGTGCAAGCTGCCGCTCTCAAATGAACCGCATAAGAAGTTTGCCGATCTCAGAAAGCACGCCTACGTTCACCCGGCGGACAGCAAGGCTCTTGCGGCGCTGAAGGCGATCCCGGGAGTTGATTCTACACTGAAGAAATTTCTGGCCTGGACAGGTGAATCAGCCATCCGCGTACAATTCATGGCAAGCGCAGTGAAGGTGACGCCGAAGCAGTGTCCCGACCTGCACGCAAAACTGCAGATCGCGTGTACGACGTTGGGTGTCGATATGCCCGATCTCTACGTTCAGCAAAATCCAATGGTCAATGCCTTCACGGGTGGCGTGGAGAAACCGATCATCGTGCTTCATTCCGCGTTGATCGAGAGGCTGAACGACGAGGAGGCCCTTGCGGTGATCTCGCA
>DATFEW010000041.1:0-4311 GCA_035250805.1 Pyrinomonadaceae bacterium | reverse complement strand
GTTTCGTCATGGATCATCCGCTCGATCGCGGCAAGCTGTTTGCGGTCGTTCACGCCTTCGACCTCGACCGGGCGATCGTGCAGAAATATCGAAACGGTTTCACCGGCCTCTCTCAGAATTCGTGGTACGTCGGTCAAATAATACTCCCTCTGAGCGTTCTTGTTCTGAACCTTCTCAAGGGCATCGAAGAGCTTTCTGCTATCAAAACAGTATATTCCGGAGTTGATCTCGGTAATTAGTTTCTCTGGCTCGCTCGCGTCCTTTTGCTCGACGATCTCTGAAAACTGCCCATTGCTATCACGAACGATCCGGCCATAGCCAAAAGGATTCGCGAGCTTCACTGTTAAAAACGTGCAAGCCGCTCCGTCGCGTTCGTGCTCTTCGATCAAGCTTCGCAATGTACTTTCGCGAATCAACGGCACGTCACCCGAAAGCACCAACACAGTCGAATCTTGTTCAGCCAAAAATGGGCGAGCGGAATTCACCGCATCACCGGTCCCAAGCTGCTTTTCCTGCCGGACAAACTCGAAACCCGCGAGTTCGAACTCATTCGCTACGGACTGCTTCACCTCCTCCGCCTGATGGCCGACAACGAAGTAAATTCTCTGCGGAGAAAGTAAAACGGCCGTTTGGCAGACGTGATCGATCAGCGGCCTGCCGTCGAGACGATGCAATACCTTGGCTCGATCCGAACGCATTCGCGTACCTAAGCCCGCGGCGAGTATCACAATGTTAAGCGGCTTTTGACCGTCTGTCATACGGTGAGATTTTGCCACAACGGCGGTTAATAGAACGAATCAGAAATACGAAATATGTCTATCGACAAGCGCTTGAGAGGACCGTTCGCGCGAGTTTCAAAGGATCGTGACGGACCATATCGCCGTCCGCAAGCATTTCGGCGCGAACGACCGTTGCTCCCTCGATTGCCTGAGCGGCCATCGAACCGTGCAGCCCAATCTGTTCGGCCCCTTCACTTTGATACAATTCGCTCTGTTTTTCATTGATCAGCTGGCTATTGACGACGATCAGGTCGAAGTTAAGATTCGGGGCGTATTCACGAACGATCTCAAGGTGGCGCCTGGCACTGAGGCCCTCAGTTTCCCCGGGTTGAGTCATAAGATTGCAGACGAAGACCTTGGCAGCATTCGAAGCTTCGATCGCATCGGAGACCCCGTTTACGAGAAGCGGCGGAAGCAGGCTTGTAAACAAGGAACCGGGCCCGACAGTGATGATGTTTGCGTTTCCTATTGCATCCAGGGCCGCGGGCATAGGGAGACAATCCTCTGGCTCAAGATAAAGTCTTCGGATCCGATTGCCGACCCGTCCGATATTCGTCTCGCCTCGGACCACAGAACCGTCTGTTAGCTCGGCGGCGATCCTAACGTCGGAATCCGTAGCGGGATAGATGTGCCCCTTGCTCGCAAGGATCTCGGACGACAGCCTGACAGCCTCCGAAAAATCCCCGGTGATCTCGGAGAGCGCGGCCAGGAAGAGATTCCCGAAATTGTGCCCGCTCAACTGGCCATCGCCCGAAAACCGGTGGCGGAAGAGACGCGAAAGTAGGTGCGAATCTTCGCTAAGGGCTACCATACAATTACGGATGTCGCCGGGCGGAGGCATTCGGAGCTCATTCCGCAGGCGGCCGGAGCTTCCGCCATCATCCGACACCGCTACGATTGCCGAGAGGTCGGATACGGACGGAATTTGGTCGGTTTGACCGACAAATCGCTTTAGGCCCGAAAGAAGGGTCGCCAGCCCAGTCCCGCCTCCGATCGCTACCACATTCAACTCCGTTCTGGATGCTTCCACAGTTTGGAATCTATCGAATCGCTCATATACTTGCAACAGCGTTACAAGTCGAGGCAATTAAACTGTGACCAACATGAAAAAACGGTTGTTTTCACAGGTTTATATGTGATAAATTCGAAATTGTAGTTCCTTTGAACTGCGCCTTTCATCACACCGGGCACTTCACCGCCTACCCGAACAAACGCCGACGAAGTAAAAGGATCTGTTGATGTCGCAATCGCCGTTTATCTTACAGGAACAGCAGTTTTTGAGACTCAAGAATGTACTCGAACGCGTCCGGGTTGAATGCGCGGCACGGGTCGTGTTTCTTGTTGACCGCGACGGCCAGACCATTGCCTTCAACGGCGATATAGGCGACATGGACACGACGAGCTTCTCATCTCTGGCTGCCGGCAACGTGGCGGCGACCACGAGCATGGCGAAACTGATCGGCGAGAATGTTTTCCCCGCCGTCGTTCATGAAGGCGAACACGAAAGCATCTTTATCAGCGTGATCGGCCGTAGCCTGCTGGTTGTAGTATTCGACCAACGATCGACGCTCGGACTCGTAAAACTCCGAGCAAAGCGTGCCAGCCATGACATCGCTGCAATACTGGACGAAGCCGTTAAACAGTCCGCGGTGATCGCAGCATCGGCAAACCCCGTTTTTGCGGAGATAACCGACGAGGATATTGACAGTTTGTTCAATTAGGTGTGAATACAGCCGTTTTTTTCGATAGATATGACATTCATTAATTACGCTTCAAGAGAGATAAATTGCAAGATCGTTTACTACGGTCCGGGGCTTTGCGGCAAGACCACAAACCTGCAGCATATTTACGATTCGACGGCCCCACAAGCAAAAGGTAAATTGATAAGCCTTGCAACCGAAACCGACCGTACTTTGTTCTTCGACTTTATGCCGCTCGAACTCGGTACTGTGCGCGGCTTCAAAACACGATTTCATTTGTACACCGTGCCGGGACAGGTTTATTACGACGCCTCGCGCAAGCTGATCCTAAAAGGAGTAGACGGCGTCGTGTTCGTGGCAGACAGCCAGGAAGAGCGAATGGATGCAAATATCGAGTCGCTTTATAACCTCGAGGATAATCTGCAGACGCAGGGGTACGATCTAAATCAACTGCCTTACGTTCTTCAACTCAACAAACGCGATCTGCCGAACGTAGTTCCGATGGACGACCTGACCTTCGAATTGCAAAAGAAGGGCGAGCCCGTGTTCGAGGCTGTCGCAAAAGACGGAACCGGTGTTTTCGACACGCTAAAGGCGGTGGCGAAACAGGTTTTGACGGAATTAAGGAAGGGGTAACTTTCCATAATCAGGAACAGAGAAAGGACGTGAAGATGATTTCCTTCACGTCCTTTTCATTCCCTCGCAGGCTTCGTGTGTATGTTGATTATGATTGCTGTCGATAAAAGTAATACTCTGCAGTGTACGGGATATCGATCAACGCACCGATCGCCGAACCCGGAGCCGCGGGCGCTCGTCCGCCAACGGTGTTGACGCGTTGGATGTACGTGATGGGCTGGAAAGGTCCGGGACCTTCGTTCGAGACCGCTTTAAGCAACAACCAATCGATCGCCGTCGGATCAACATTGCAGCCCGCCTCTCGGGCGGCGACCACCTTGCTACCGCTGTTGCTTTCCCATGTTGGGCCCGCGTAGTGGATCCCGGTTTCGCCGCGATAGCCCTCATCCGAAAACAACCTCGCAACCGGCTCGACAAAAACCCAAGCTGTTCCGTTCCACCTATATCGCTGCACGCCAATAGCATAGGCACGAAAGCTGACCTTGTTTCCCGTCTCTACCCCAATGGTTTCGCAGCCGGGCGGCAGATCAGGCTCGCTTCCTACGGCAAAAACTGCGGCACTCAATAGGACGAGTGTTCCCAGAATTAACCCTTTAAGTTTAAATAAGTGCATCTTTTTTTCTCCTCTTCAATTGAATTGTGTTTTCTATCAGACCAGCCAGGGACCCAGCCGGGGCTCCAGCTTCACGAGACCCGCAATGTGATCCGGATCATTCGTCATTATTGACTCGTCGAACGCAAGTTGGTCCAGCAGAGTGATCGTCATTAGCTGTCCAGCCAGATTGATCACACGGCCCTCATAATTTGCGGGGTGAACGACGCCGTCGACGCTAAGCAGCTTGCCAGTATTGCGGCTCTGAAAGCTCAGAATGGCATTCCTGGTTTTCGGGCCCATCTGGCCGTCGATAGCGGGCATGCCCTGCTGTGAAAACCCAAGAACCCTTGAATTGGATCTGCCGATATAGTTGAATAGCGTCTGCACGAGCATGATGTCCGCAGGCCCGTTACCTGAGTTGGGCCCGCCAACGCTAAAGTGAATGTTTGCGCAGGGCTTATTGGCGGTCTGCTGCCCCAATTTAACTGTCATAATGTCCTTCTTTGCCATTTGTTTTTTCCTCGGTTGTCTCGTTTTTATATCCGCGAAGCCCGCCAGGCGAGCCGACCTGACGGATCCGATTATCTAAATATTCACGCCT
>DATFEW010000026.1:0-4095 GCA_035250805.1 Pyrinomonadaceae bacterium | reverse complement strand
ACCTTGGCAGGTTGATGAAGAAACCATAAGGAAGCAGCCCGTACGTGTCAGTAGCCCGCACGTGAGTAAGGCATTCAACATTCCGACTTCATCCTTCCTCGTTCATCCTTCCTCCTTTTCAAAGAAGGTGATACGATTGCTGCCTCGATAAAATTAAAGGTCCACAAGCGTTAACGCCTCTCGCGAGGCATTACGAAGGAGAAAATATGGCAGTTGTTTTGAGAGCTACTACGCCGGGATTCACGGCGGCAAAATATGACGAGCTCGTTCAAAAGCTCGACGCGGCCGGAGCAGGCTCGCCCGCGGGCCGGCTCTATCATGTATGTTTCGGCGAAACCGACAATCTTCGCGTCAGCGACATTTGGGAATCGCGCGAAGCTTTCGAAAAATTTGGCGAAACGCTAAGGCCTCTGATGCAGGACCTGGGTATCCCTCCGCCTGAGATCGAATTTTTCGAAGTGCATAACATTATCGAAGGCCGAAAGGCGACCGCGACCACACCCTAGCCGCATTCCGATAATACCTCCCCTCACCTCTCGTGTCCGCCGCGAGCCAGTTACCATTGCGCAGTCGCCAGCTCCGACGCGTCGCAGCCGGCAAACTCAAATCAACGGACGGCATCCACGGTTTTCGCTTCGCTCACAACACCGACGCAACCGTAGCCAATCATACTAAGGCCTTGAATTAGCCGATCGCTCAAGGGCGGAATTGAAAATCTCTTTCGCTCTTTGCCCTGTATGCGGATTCATCTCGAAAACGCCCAGGTTCTGCGGACATCTGTTCTAGCCACCCTCGATCTCACTGCGATAGCGCTCCCATGTCGGCTTTACTTCTGCAAGGAAATTCTGAAATTCGGGTGATTGCCTGATCCGGTTCAAATTCGGATCGCGGACAAAAAGCGGATAGTTCGGCATTCCGGTTTCCGCCGTGGTTCGAAGCCATCTGACGGCTTGGTTCACGTTACCGACAACAGCATAGGCGCTGGCAATATTGTAGGTAACGTGATGATAAGTTCGGTTCTTTGGGGCTGATCTCAATAGATCCGGTATTATGGCCTCGGCTTCCTCCTGCCTACCCATTAGCGCGAGGGTCAGCACTAAAAAGCTCCGGTTCGTAACATCGCCCGGGCTCTTCGCTAAAGCTTTATCCAACACAGCCTTGGCTTCATCAATTCGGCCCAAACCTATCAACGCACTGGGATACGGCTGTCCGAAGAATTGCAGATTTGTATTGTTCGCCTCCTCAAATTTCCCGTACAGCCGATACGATTCGGCAAGACGACGTTGAACATAATTACTGGTCGGGTCGATCTCGAGTGCGAGCTTATATTCGTTGATGCCTGTTTCGTAATCCAGCCCAATGTGATCATACAAAGTTCCCCAATCGAGGTGACCATAAAGCGTTCTCATAGCCCTAGCAGGGCGCGCCTCCTGAATCGAACGTTCCATGTCCCAATTCCCGTATCGACTGAAATAATACTGAAAACGGACCGCGTGGATCTCGGCAAGCGTGGGATCGATCGACTCGGCTTTTGCGGCTGCATCGAGAGCAAACTCTACCCACTCTCGATTATCCGGATCGTTGAAGTTAGCGATCCACATATAGGTTTGTCCGATTTCGGCAAAGGCAAGCGCAAATTGGGGATCAAGCTCGATTGCCTTCTTATAGTAGTTGATGGCCGTCTCCATCGGCTGCATATCGCCGGTCGAGGTCGACGCCTGATCAAAAAAAGTTCGGCCCTTCACAAAATTCTCATAGGCCTCCAGACTCGTGGTGTAACGCTTGCCGAGCTTTGCCTGTTGCCCCGGATCGAGCCGGAGCTGAAGACTGGCCGCGACCTTTTGCGAGATCGTGTCCTGGACCGCAAAAACATCAACGGCTTTGAGCTCGAAGTTATCCGTCCATAGAGAAACACCGTCGCTCGCCCGGAGTAGGTTCACGCTCACCCGTAACCGGTCACCCGAACGCTGTACGTTTCCCTCGAGCACCGCATCGGTCTTCAATTGAATGGCTGCGGTAATGGCATCAGCATCGTCGGTCAAGTACCGACGCACGGCACTCGTCGGTCTGACGATCACGGAACCCGTGGAACTAAGGCGCCTGATTATCGAATCAGCAATTCCAAGCCCGAGATTGTTTTCGCCCGCATCGAGCGATCTGAGCGGCAAAACGGCGAGCGTTCTGATCTGGGATTGCGGCGACACTGAAGATTGTCGCCAATAAACCGCAAAACCGGCCGCCGCAAGTGAAACAACGGCAAGAACCGTAAATAGGGCCCAGTAGCGGCTGCCAATAAACTTTTTCCACGGAACGGTTTTTTGCGTTTGCTCCTCAATGTCGCCGGTAGTTCCGTGCAGAATTTCGGTCACCTTGTCAGCCTGAGGCCCTGCTGCCAGAATGAGGCTTTCGTCCGATGAAATAGTTTGCCTGAGTCTCTTGAGATCGGCCAGCAACTCAAGCGCCGACGAGTAGCGGTCTTTCCGGTTTTTGCTGAGCGCTTTCGACACAATTCGTTGCACTTCGGCGGGCGCGGCAGGTACGTAAAGCGAGATCGGCGGCGCATCCCTATTGATGAGATTTGCAAATGTGTCCGAGCGGGAATCTCCGGCAAAAGGCGTGCGGCCCGTGAGCATTTCATAGACAACGACACCAAGGCTGAATATATCGGTCCGTGTATCGACTGCTTCACCGCGTGCTTGTTCGGGAGACATGTAGCTGACCGTGCCTAGGATCAGACCTCGTGCGGTTTGGTTTTGTCTCATCGTTTCGTCTTCCAAGCCCACGAACGATGGTTGTTCGGGAATGAGCTTGGCGAGGCCGAAATCCAAAACTTTCGCATACCCGTCGCTACGAACGATTACGTTTTCCGGCTTGATGTCGCGATGAATTATTCGTGCCGAGTGCGCCGCCAACAACGCTCCGGCAATTTGGACGGCGATGTCGAGCACCTCCGAAAGCTTAAATTTTCGTTCGTTTAGAAGCTCACGGAGTGTTTTACCATCAACAAATTCGCTGACAATGAAATGCGAACCGCCTGTTTCACCGATCTCATGGATAGTGAGAATGTTTGGATGGTTCAAAGCGGATGCCGCCTTTGCCTCCTGAATGAAGCGTAGAAGATTGGATTGGCTGCTTTCGTATTTTTCGTTGAGAAATTTGATCGCGACTTTTCGATCGAGTTGTCTGTCTTTCGCAAGGTAAACCTCGCCCATTCCGCCCACGCCGAGAAGGCTACCTATCTCATACCGCCCGATTTTGCGGCCAGTAGGTATATGACCGTCATTTCCCGCGTGCGGATTTTCCATGAATTCGGAATCGTATGAATTAAGAAGCGTTTCAACTTGTTCTCGAAGTTCAGGGTCGTCTTTGCATGTAGCCGCGACATATTTATCCCGTTCCGCCCCGTCGAGTTCGATTGCGGAATTGAAAATGTCTTTTGCACGCTGCCACTGCTTGGACCTCACGTAATAATACCGGTGCTCAATTCATGATGGAGCCATGCTTTCGCTGCCCGCCAATCCCGCTTTACGGTCCGATCCGATACTCCCAAGAGCTGAGCTGTCTCTTCAATGCTCAACCCGCTGAAATAACGAAGTTCGACGATCCGTTCCTGTTGCGGATCGAGCTTCGCCAACCGGTCAAGAGCCTCGTCGAGCGCAAGAAGATCGACATCGCCCTTTTCCTCGATCGCGATCGCGAGCCCGTCGATCGGCATATGCTCGGCGCCGGCGCCGCGTTTGGCTCGTTTCCTGTTTTTGGCGTAATCGACAAGGATCCGCCTCATCAGTGTCGCGCAAATGGCGAAGAAATGTGCGCGGCTCTCCCATGCGAAATTCCGCTGCGCGCGGAGCTTGATGTAGGTCTCGTTAATCAGGGCCGTGGTCTGAAGGGTGTGGCCTGGCCGCTCTCGACGCAGGAAACTGTGTGCTGTTCGACGCAGTTCATCGTAAAGAAGCCCAAAGACTTCCTCTGTCGGCGCTTCGTCACCGCGACTCCAGGCCCGGAGCATCTCGGTGATTTCCAATGATAGTTCCGCTGAGCTAGGCACACGGCCTCAAAACTTAACTACTCTGATGGATAAACACGTCGAAAATA
>DATFEW010000407.1:0-2759 GCA_035250805.1 Pyrinomonadaceae bacterium | reverse complement strand
CGCGCAAATGCTGCGAGCCTCCCATTCCCCGAAGGCAGTTTCGATTACACGTTCTGCACGTTGATGCTTCACCATCTGAGTGATGACGCAGGGATCGATCTTCTCCGCGAGATGGATCGGGTCACGCGACGCCGGATCTTTGTGGTCGATCTAAAGCGAAATGCTCTTAGCTACTATCTATACCGCGCGTTTGGTCGCGTATTTCTCCAGGAATTTACCTTGCATGACGGCTCATTGTCGATACGTAGGTCGTTCACTCGTGAAGAGCTGGATGCTCTCGGCAAGCGGGCCGGACTTCCAAATTTCCAAGTCAAAAGCTCCGCGGTAGGAAGGTTGGTCGCTTCCGCCGGCATAAGGAACGGTGGAAACTAAAGTCTATGACGTCGCTATCGTCGGTGCCGGGCCAGCCGGTTCGTCAGCCGCCATCCGTCTTGCGAACGCGGGGCGAAGTGTGCTGCTCGTCGAACAGAAAAAGTTTCCGCGTGAGAAACTCTGCGGCGAGTTTGTTTCGCCCGAATGCCTCGAGCATTTTCGTGAGCTTGGAGTGAGCTCCAAGATCGGTCAGGTTGACCCGTCGATCGTTACTGAAACTGTCTTTTACTCCCGCGGCGGTCGGCCCCTCCACATTAATGCCGAATGGCTCACTGCGTCCCATGGAAATGCCATCGGCCTTAGCAGATCATGTCTTGATCAATTACTCCTGGAACAAGCACGCGAATCGGGTGCGGACGTTTTTGAGGAAACGACGGGGCTTCCCGTGGTTATCGGTGGAAGACCCCAACACATCAAACTTCGGAATTTGGAAGGACCGGATAGAACCGTCGAAGCGGGGATCCTGATCGATGCAACCGGCCGTAATCGCGGTTTAATGCGTGGAGTCGAACCGGCCGGCAAGCCACGTCGAGCAGAGTACGTGGCATTCAAGGTACACGTTCGTAATGCCGAAATTGATAAAGGTGCGTGCGAACTCTACTCATATCCGGATGGCTATGGGGGATGCTGTGAGATCGAAAACAACCTTTACAACCTATGTTTTATAGTAAGGGCCGCCCAAGTCAAGAAGCTCGGAAACGATCACGAGCGCATATGGCGTGAGGCAGTGCTGAAGAATGCGCGAGCAATGGAGGCACTCGAATCAGCGGCGGTTGCCGGGGAATGGCTGGCGGTTCCGATCACAAAACTCGGGGTCGGTGAGCCCGCGCCCACCAAAGGCCTTCTTTCCGTTGGCGACGCTGCATCATTCATTGACCCGTTCACGGGAAGCGGTATCGCACTCGCCCTTGAAAGCTCGCGGTGTGCGGCAAACGCGATCGTGGAAAACAAGGGCTTTGAAGAGATCGCCTTTGCGTATCGTCAAAAGTATGAAGCGACGCTCAAGCGGCGCATGCGCTTCGCGTCGTACGTTCGGGTGGCTGGTAGAGTTGGCTGGCTTGCTGACGGATTGATCTGGCTGTTGGGACGTAACGAATCGCTTCGCAAATTTGCCGCTCAGCGGTCACGTGTGAATGACGCAGGCGAATGATCATTTATCGTCAAGGGCAGCAACACCTGGCAACACTTTGCCAGCCAAAAACTCGAGCGTGGCGCCGCCGCCCGTCGAGTTGTGTGATATCTTTCCGGCTAGCCCGGCTTGGTTTACGGCTGCCACGGAATCACCGCCACCAACAATCGAGGTCGCGCCTTTCTCAGTGGCTTCAGCAACCGTTTTTGCAATAGCAACTGTACCCTCATCAAACGGTTTTTCCTCGAACATACCCATCGGGCCGTTCCAGACGATGGTCTTTGCTCCATCGAGGGCAGCAGAGAAAGTAGCGATCGTCTCCGGACCGATATCGAGGCCGACGTGGCCCGCATTTGTAAAGGAAACCGGAATCGCTTTTCGGGAGTTCAGAGGGTCGTATGAATCTACGACTTGATGATCGGTAGGAAGTAGGAGCTCGATACCGGCATTCTTGGCCTTCTCTTCGATCTCCAGGGCTGTCGGCATCATTTCGTCTTCAACGAGTGATTTACCGACGGTAAACCCCTGAGCTTTAAAGAAGGTATAAGCCATTGCTCCGCCGAGCAGTAGCTTATCAACCTTTCGTTCGATCAGCGATTCTATAACCGGTATCTTGTCGGACACTTTTGCGCCACCCAGAATGGCGACGAAGGGCCGCTCCGGCTTCTCAAGCGCGCCACCCAGGAATTCGAGCTCTTTCTCCATCAACAGCCCGGCGACACAAGTGTCCACAAAATGAGTTATCCCTTCCGTCGAAGCATGTGCCCGGTGTGCGGTGCCGAACGCATCATTAACGTAGACATCGCAAAGAGAGGCAAGCTGCTTTGCCAACTCGGGATCGTTTTTCTCCTCTTCGGCATGAAGACGCAAATTTTCAAGCAGCAATGCTTGTCCGGGTCGCAGGCCTTTAACCGCCTTCTGCACGTCCTCGCCTACACAATCTCGCGCAAAGAAAACCCGGTCGTTCTTTACCTCCGCACGTCCTAAAGCTGTGCCGCCGTCCTCTCCGGCCGTAACAGGTCCATCCTGACCCACGGAATGTGGGTCCTGAAGCTCCGGCAAGGTACGTAGATACCCATATACCGGCCGCAGCGAGTACTTCGTGACGTCGTACGGTATTCCTTTTTCCTCGGCTTTTTTCTTGTCCTTGAGCGGCCTCCCGAGATGCGATGCAAGAATTACCTTTGCATCCTGGTCGATCGCGTACTTAATTGTTGGTACCGCCGCCAGTATACGCGTATCGTCCTCAACCTTCCCA
>DATFEW010000136.1:0-6868 GCA_035250805.1 Pyrinomonadaceae bacterium | reverse complement strand
GACGAACGCCGCTTCGCTGTCCGGAGGAGCCTTTCCGACATGCCGGCTGCTGACACGCCCTTGACAGTAAGCCCTGTTAACCATTAACTTACATCTGAATTAACTGTGTCTCAGATGAAGGAACTGACATTGCCGAGCCGTATCGAGTCGGTCGAGGAAGCGGCTATGTTCGCGGATGAGTTTGCCCGTGCGAATGGGTGCGGGGATGAGGTCATGTCGGCTGTCGATCTCGCCGTGCGCGAATCAGTTGCGAACGCCGTGAAGCACGGAAACAAGTTCGACGAATCAAAACCCGTCGAAATGACGCTCGCGTGTTCTGACGTAGGTTTAGAAATAACGGTCCGTGATTTTGGTACCGGGTTTACGGTTGAAGACGTACCTGACCCAACCGATCCGGAAAACTTACTGAAGGTCAACGGCCGAGGCATCCTCTTTATGCGGTCATTCATGGATGACGTTTCGTGGTCAAACCCCGCGGACGGCGGAATGAAGGTCACGATGCTGAAGAAAAGGGAAAAGGCTTAAAGCGGGCTTGTTCCGTGGTTCGGTGTTACAACATCTAAAACGGCTTTGTGGCAACTTTTTCATCTTTTCACATTTTCACTTTTCCACTTTTTTGTTCTAAAATCTGCTACCAAGCGACAAACTTAAAACTAGGAGAGACAAATGGCTGATATTACTATTTCTGAACGCCAGGCCGGCGATGTAACAATACTTGACCTTTCGGGCAAGGTGACGATCGGCGAGGGCAGCGTGGCGCTTCGGAGTGCGATCCGTCGATTGCTCGGCGAGGGCAAGAGCAAAATACTCCTGAATCTCGGAGGGGTCGGCTACATCGATTCGAGCGGCATCGGAGAACTCGTTTCTAGTTTCACGGCCGTTAATAAAGAGGGGGGAACGCTAAAACTCCTTAACCTGACGCAAAAGATACAGGACCTGCTGGCCATAACCAAGCTTCTCACCGTCTTTGACGTGTACGATTCTGAAGCTGACGCTCTGGCGAGCTATAACTAAGGCAGCAGTTTGATTTATGTTTTTCCCAAGGATAAAGGAACCCATTCCTTTATCCTTTATTCATTCCGGGCGAGCATCTTTCGATATGGGGATTTCATCTTCATATTTGCGTAAATGTTCCTGAAACTGGCACCTGCCGGCCTAATTCGATAAATGAGATCTGTTGTTTTAGCTTTGTTTCTCGTCCTTTTCTCGACCTCTGCATTTTCGCAGGCGGTGGCCACCGGGTTTGACCTTTCCAACTACGGCGTAAAGATCGAACCTGACAAACGTGTGATCGTCGTCCTGGCGGCGCTCGAAGTGGCCCGGACTGAAAACGAAAAAGGGGAATCGGTTCCGGTCATCAATACCCGGCTTTCCGAACAGGGGTCCAAATTTCGGGACCTTTTGAAAAGCGATCTCGCCGGGATCAACGAGAATCTGCGAAATCGCATCTCCACATTCGTGCTCGCGCACAAGCGTCGAAATCCAAGTCTCACAGATGAGCAGCTCATCGCACCGTTCATCTCGATGGCATATACGCTCGGACCTGCGCCCGACCTGGCCGATCCGGTGGTGACGGCCGATCTGCCTGGCAGCCTTCTCGACGTTCTCGATTTCGCACCCTTGGTTCGCGACCTACATCGGACGACGAATATCGGGGCGAATCTGACTGAGTATGTAAAGACCTATCAAGTGGCTGCCGACACGAAGCTTCGTCCGTCGGCTCGCGTGATGGTTAACGAACTGCTCGGTTATCTACATACCCGCCCGCAGCTCGTTTTTCTTGAGCGAGTAAAAACAGAGACGCCGAAAGCGGGCACCAAAAAAGAAACGATCCAGAAAGTGGTACCTCGTGAACGGGAGCGCCGCTTTATGATCGTCCCCGAAATGCTCGCGCCCGCCGGGTTCGTAAATTTCGTAAATGTAAGAGACGACTACTATGTCATCGTGTCTCCGGACACCGATCTCGCAAATTCAGATGTTCGGCGTGCGTACTTGCAGTTTGTGGTAGATCCACTTGTGCTTTCCAGCGCTAAGGATATAGAAACCGTCCGTCCCGCGATCAAGCAGCTTCTTGACGCACGTCGCAAGATCGACCCGGCAACGAGCCCCGATGTCTTTTTTACCGTAGCCCGTTCGCTGGTCGCCGCGATCGACGCAAAGCAACTCGAACATTCACGTGTCAACATTGCCACAGCGATCGCGCGTCAGAAGATACTGGAAGCGAAGACGGATCCTGACAAACTGAAGATCTCCGGGGACCTCGAAAAATATAAGAAGGCGATGGCAGATGAGACCGTCCTAAGGTTGTCCGAGGACTATGAAAAGGGCTCGATCCTTGCCTTTTATTTCGCTGACCAGCTCCGCGGTATTGAGCAGTCGGAATTCGACATCGCCGGGTCGATGCGCGAAATGATCTTGACAATCGATCCGTCGAAGGAAACCGGACGTTACGAATCATTGGCTGAAGCGCGGGCACGTGCGAAGACAGCGCGCGAGGAGCAGAAGAAAAACGCGATCGTCGGGCCTTCGTTTGTCGAAAATCCGGTAACGACCAAACTTCTTGAGATCCAAAACACGATCAAGGCGAGGAACTATGCGAAGGCAGAGGCCGACCTCAAAGACCTTCTTGAAAAGAACCCGGCCGAACCGCGTATCTATTTCAACATAGGCCGCTTGGCGGCTATTTCGGCTGAGTTGATCGATGGCAATACCGAAGCCGAGAAGCAAAAGGCGAAATACCTCGATGCAAAGACAGCATTCGAAAACGTTGTCCGCATTGCGGACGCTCGAAGGAAAGAACCGTCGAAGCCCCAGGTCGATCCCGCTCTGGTTTCGCTTACTTACGTCTCGCTCGGCAGGATATACGAGTTTTACGAGCAAAAATCCTATGCTGTCGCTCTTTACGACGCCGCGATCAAACTCGGGCCGGTAGACGGCGGTGGCCACCAGGAAGCGATGGCCTCAAAACAGCGCCTTTTAAAAGACCAATAGAAGATTCACCACAGAGGCCAGAGACACAGAGAAGACAGGGCAAGAGTAAAAAGTAAAAAGGCAAAACGAACCCTATCGGTTTTTTGCCTTTTTACGTTAGCCTTTTTACTTTTTACTCTGTGCCTCCGTGGTGAATACTCTTCCAATCTGCTAGATTTTCGTTAATGTCCCAACCAGAATTTCGAAGCGGCTACGTCGCCCTCATCGGCCGTCCGAACGCCGGGAAATCCACGCTTCTTAATCGCCTGGTGGGCGAGAAGATCGCCGCCGTTTCGAATAAACCCCAAACAACTCGCTTTAAGATTCATGGCATTGTTACCCGTCGGGATGGCCAGATCGTTTTCGTCGATACGCCTGGCGTGCACAAGCCTGGATACCTACTCAATAGTAGAATGATGGCTGCGGTTCACGACGCGATACTTTCGGTCGATGTTGTCGTCCTTTTGCGCGATGCGAGCGTTTCGACCGGGAACGGTGACCGTTTTGTTCTTGATCTTGTAAAAGAATCAGAAAAGCCCGCCATCCTCGTGCTGAACAAGATAGATAAGATGAAGGACAAGAAGCTATTGCTTCCGCTGATCGATTTTTACTCGAAAGAATATGACTTTGCCGAGGTCGTCCCGGCTTCGGCTTTGAAGGGCGACGCGGTTGACACTCTTCTCGATGAGATCATAAAGCATCTGCCGGAGGGAGAACCGATCTTCGAAGTAGATGAGCTGACCGATCAGCCGATCCGTGCGATTGTCGCCGAAATGGTACGAGAAAAAATTCTTGCTTTTACGGGAGAGGAGATCCCATACGTAACGGCCGTCGTGACCGAGCGCTGGGACGAAAGCGACCCGGAACAGCTCCGGATCTATTGCGCCATCTACGTCGAGCGTTACTCGCAGAAGGCGATCATCATCGGCAAGGGCGGCTCCAAGCTGAAAAAGATCGGTACCGAAGCCCGTGTGGATATCGAAAAACTGCTCGGTCGCCACGTTTATCTGCAGCTTTTTGTAAAGGTCGTCGAAGATTGGCGAAACAGCAGCCGTGAGCTTGACGAGATCGGTGTTCGCGAATGAATGATGCTATTAGAGTTTGGCAATCGCTGCGGCTGACCGTTGAACCCGAGGCGGTAGAGGCAGTCGAGTTCGCATTCAACTCACTTGAATCACTGGGCACCGAGATCGATTACATGAGCCAACCAGTCGCCGAGGTTTGTGTCGTTGGCTATTTCGACCGGCTCCCGGACGACGAGATCCTGCAGGACGAATTTCATTACGCCCTTCGCTCGTACGGTCTCGATGAAAACGTGATCCTTTCAATCGAACGAAGGGAAATCGAAAACGCCGACTGGCTCGCCGAGTGGAAAAAGCATTGGAAACCGACGACCATAGGCCGCTTTGTGATAGCACCACCTTGGGAAGCAGTCAACGAACCAGACAAAACTATTATCCGAATCGAGCCGAATATGGCATTTGGCACGGGCACCCACGAAACAACTCAGCTTTGCCTCGCCGCAATTGACCAAAATTACAAGCCCGGCGATTCGTTCCTAGATGTCGGGACCGGCACTGGAATTCTAGCCATCGCCGCCGCGAAACTCACAGGCAGAAACACGAGCAGTAGCCAGTGCACATTGATTCTGGCATGCGATACCGATCCCGACGCCGTTAGCATCGCCCGGCAAAACGCGGAGTTGAACGGTGTGGCAGATATCATCGAAATCGTCGGAGGCGAGATCTCCAACGAAACTCCGCAGTTCGATTTCATCTGCGCAAATCTCACGATCGATGTGATCGTGCCGATCCTTCCACTGCTGCTTAAAAAGGCAAAGGCCAAATTGGTACTGTCCGGGATCCTAGTTGAACAGGAAAGTACGATCCGTCAAGCATTGTCAGACAACGAGTTCTCGATCGAGCGTTCGGGCGAGTGGATTGCAGTAATGGTCCGGATCTAGTTGTTGTCTTTTTTCGCGGGCTGCATTGCGATTGGAATATCACCGTCATCCGTGACCGTGACCAGTGGTTGACGCGGGCGCGGGTATCTTGGTGTCGGTGTGCGAAACACCGGAGGCAATTTTGGTGACTGGATCTTTGAAGGAGATAGAGGCTTTGTGCGTTTAAGGATGACGCCGCCGCGGCCCGCGACCCACAGCAGATCCTGGCCACGGTAAACGATCGCGTGCAGGTTCTTCCCGGTAATATTCGCCTGCGAATCCCACGTCTTCCCGCCGTCGGTAGTAACTAGAACAGTACCCTGTTCGCCCACCGCAAGGGCCAGTTCCTCTCCCACCGCGGTCACCGCAAAAAGGTTCGTGCGTGATGCGGATTCCTGGTCGACCCACGTGTCACCGCCGTCCCTCGTTCGCAGCACGATACCATTCGCACCTACGGCGTATCCATTCTTTTTATCGTAAAAACTAACGGCAAACAGGTTCTCACTAACGTTGGTTTCGATCGGTTTCCATGTCAGTCCGGCGTCTGATGTAGTCAAGATCGTGCCTCTGTCACCTACTGCCACGCCGTGTCTTGCATCGGTAAACTTCACATCTTCCAGCCATACTTGCGTTCCCGATTCGACTGGCTGCCAGTACGTACCACTCAACGTAGTGCGTATTATCGTTCCATTCGCCCCCACGGCGACGCCGACGCGCTCCGAAACGAAATGAACACCGGTCAGGTCTTCGGTGGTCCCCGAAATGCCTTTCCCCCAGCTTGCACCACCGTTTATTGTTCTGAGAACGGTACCCCCGTCGCCCACTGCGAATCCGCGGTCCTCGTGATAAAAATGCATGGCATTGAGGTCGGCAGGCGTGGAGGAGTAAACCGGCAGCCATGTCGAGCCGCTGTCGTTTGTGATCATGATCCGGCCTTTTGCCCCAACCGCGACACCGAGCCGCGGGTCGTTGAAAAATACCAGGTCGTTGATGTCCTCGCGTGCGCCGCTTGCAACCCGCCGCCAACTGTAACCGCCGTCATCGGTACGCGCGATGAGCCCGTTCTCGCCGACTGCCCAGCCAGTGAATTTGTCCGCGAAGTAAACGCCGGACAGCTTCGGGTTTGTTCGAATGCTGAACGGGAGCCAAGTCGTGCCCGTGTCGCCCGTTATCCAAACCAGGCCATTGGCGTCCGTCATTGAGCCTGCCGACGCGTCCGAAAACGAGATCGCGAGAAAATCGGCCCGGGAATGGACATCCACACGGCTCCACGTTTCTCCCGCGTCATCGCTGCGAGCTACACAGCCGCCATGGCCCGAAACAACTATCTGTTTTTTGGAGGTGAAAGCGACTCCCGTCATCTGCCGGCCTTTGCAGGGCGTTGCCGAAGACCACGTCGAACCGCCATCTTTCGTGATGATCACAACTCCATTTGATCCAGCCGCCGCAACTTGCTCGCTATCGAATGCAGCAGCTCGCATAAGATGCTCAGTCGTTCCCGCCTTCTGCAGCGACCACGACCCACCGCTGTCGGTCGTTTTTACCACTGTGCCGTGCGTACCCACGGCCCACCCGGTCTCGCCGGCGAATGCCAATCCGTAAAGGTGTTCTTTCGTCGGGACCGGTACCTCTCGCCAGAATTCACCATCGACTAGCGTAAGAATGGTTCCCCGGGTGCCAACGATCAGCGCCTGTTTCTTATCTTTAACAAAAACGTCGGAAAGTATCGCATCAACGGGCGAAGTGAATCGCGTCCAATTAAACCCGCCGTCAGTGGTTCGCACGATCGTACTGTCGGATCCGACCGCTACCCCATTCAGGCGATCCTTCGCAAAGTGGATCGAGTTGAGGTGATTTCCCTGCGGTATCGGATTCTGCCAAACCCATCCAGCCCCCTTGTGCTGCGCCGAAACGATCGAAGAGAATACAACCACAGAGACACAGAGGCACAGAGGC
>DATFEW010000397.1:0-14983 GCA_035250805.1 Pyrinomonadaceae bacterium | reverse complement strand
GCCAGTGCGACGTCGGTGCCCGGACGAAGTTGCAGATGCAGATCACTCTGTCGTGCGGTGGGCGTTTCGCGCGGATCGATGATTATCCACACGCCGCCATTGTCACGCTGCTGCCACATGAACTTGTTCAGAACCGGGAACGTTTCTGCGCAGTTCGCACCGGCGATCAAGAGGACCTCGGCAAGCGGCATGTCGCTCCACGGATTCGCTGCACGGTCTATGCCGAATGCCTTGTTGTTACCAGCTGCCGCCGAGACCATACAGAGCCGTCCGTTGTAATCGACGTATCTCGTTCCGAGCCCGACACGGGCGAACTTGCCCATGACGTAGGTCTTCTCGGTCGTCAGCGACGAACCCGAGTAAATAGCGAGCGAATCGGGGCCGAACTTTTCGCGAAGTTCTTTGAATTTCGAAGCTACCAAATCGAGCGCCTCGTCCCAACTCGCACGTTCGAACATTCCGTTGCGTTTGATAAGCGGATGCTGGAGACGGTCGGGATGATGCGCCTGCAGGTACGCCGTGACTCCCTTGGGGCACAGCTTGCCTTCATTGACCGGAAAATCGTATCGAGGTTCGAAGCCGACCACGTGATCGTTCTCGACCAGAAGGTTCATTCCGCACTGAACGGCGCAGTACGGACAATGGGTCGGGACGACCTTATCGATCTTCCGGTCCGCCTGCCATCCGCCGTAGGGTGCGTCGTGCAGATGCGGCCCGAACCGGTCGATGATCTGATCAAGGTGCTCTACTTTAGACATAAGATCGTGCCCGTCTATTCCGCCTTGTCTGCGCGTGTGCCGTAAAAGACCGGCTCACTGCGGTCGGCCAGGCCGGCGTACGCCAGGCCCCGCATGACTCGCTTACATCGGGGGCAGTAATCCTGAAGGGTGCGGCCATTTTTCATCCGATAGTCAAAGCCGAGCTGCTTCACAACGCTTTTTAGATCGTTGATCCAAAGCTGGCCGACAAACATCGTCGCGCACCGCGGACATACCGCCTGTTCCATCTCATGCGAGCGGCTTTGATACAGCTCAACGCCTATCGAAGCTGGCCGCTGGACGATATGAAAGAGCTTTCCAAATGGGAGATAAAAAAGCGTCATTATAACGGTCGCCTGATGCAGAAGCGCGATGAACGGATACATATACCCTTCGAACCATAAGCTGGAAGCCGTCAGCATCAGGCCCGAAACTGAGATCGCTATCAGCAAGAGATGCGGCGTGAAATCAAGTAGGAATGATTGATAAGCAATCGCACCGCGGTCTTTCAGTCGGCGCTGGATCGCAAGGGCGCAGCCGGCGAGCACCATTATTGCCGTGATATCGAGAGCGTGAAAAGTCAGCCAGGCAATGAGGCTCCGTCCTTCCATCAACTGCACGGGAAAGCCGAACAGATACGCCCGATACCCCATGTCGCCTTCGAGTTCGAAATGAACCCATCCAAATACAAGTGGAAACGTGATCGCGGCCGCGAGGATACAGCCCCACATTATCAGGAAATGCGTCAGCCAGCGGGTAAAGCCTCGCTTGAATATGAAATTTTGCGCAATGAGGTTTTTACCAACGGTTTCAGCGGCGTTTGTGGTGTTCTTAAAAAGCTTTTTCCGATCGCGGAAAAGCCGCCAACCCCGAAGCCAGTACGTTCGCGTCGCCGGCCGTTGCAGCCAGACCGCGTATCGAAAGACGATCGCGCCAAGCGCGACAATGCTCGCTATCGTATAGCCAAACAAGGCCGAGTCGAAGTGTTCAAGATTGCGTGAGCCTACTATGACCAGAACGGTCAATAACCCGGAAGCTAGAATGCCGAGATATGTCGGATGTCTGTAGTTGACGTTTCCCGCGAGATCACGGGAAAGAGAAGCTGCCATTTCTGCCCCTCGGTTGTCAGATTCCGATTAAAGATGCCAGCGCTTTTACAACGGCCGCATTATTCAACCTATTATAGATCGATCGTAAAATCAAAGTTTACCGATGCGTTAGCTCTTCCAGTATCAACACTTACCGTGCACCAACGGAATCGGACAGCATCGTCGTTGCCGACAGGCTGCATTTCCTCCGAAGCCGACTCGGGTTTCCGCGAATCTTCGATTTCATACATTTTGATAATAGCGGTGAAAAATAATCATTTGCGTGACTTATATCACCAAAACTTCTTAATGTCTCACTTAACCTTATTTCAATAAGCTAAGGAGGCTTCATACATAATGCAAACATTTGCAAGTAAAACGATTCGCGAGATCGCCCTGGAGGCACCCGCAACGACCCGCGTTTTTGAAGAATTTAAGATCGACTACTGTTGCGGAGGACGAAAGTCCCTTGATGAAGCATGCGCGACCGCTGGACTCGACCTGATCGTGGTTTCAGAGAAGATCGAAGCAGCATTGAAGGATCAAAGTGCTCGCGGCGAAAACGGTGGGCCCGAAACGCGATCGGCGTCGGAACTAATTGACTACATAATTTCAACCCATCATATTTTCACCGTCCAGGAGATCGAACGCTTAGCGCCCTTGATGGAAAAGGTGCTCACGAAGCATGGCGATCAGCATCCTGAACTGTTTAAATTGCAAACCATTTTTCATGCTCTTGCGGACAGTCTGATCCCGCACATGAGAAAAGAGGAGAGCGTTCTGTTTCCATATATCCAGATGCTCGAATCGCCCATCACCGGAAACTCACCTGCACCTGTGCCGCATTTTGGCACTGTAGCAAATCCGATCCGAATGATGATGGCCGACCACGAGGAAGACGGCGAGCGTTTAAGGGTAATGAGGGAGATTACGAGCGATTACACATTGCCTATGGGCGCATGCCCGAGTTTCAATGCACTATACGCAGGTTTGCAGGATCTGGAAAGAGATTTGCACCGGCATATTCACCTCGAAAACAACGTACTTTTTCCGGCCGCGGTCGATTTGGAACAAGGCCTTTTGGCAGGTGTTTAGAATTCGGCATCGCCTGACTTCAACTGACGGAAGTCTTCACTGGTCAGCTTCGGGCGTTCTTGAGCCGATAGATCAATATTTGAAGGACATCGACTATCCGTTCCTTCGACAGGCGAATTCGGCCCCATGCCACGTCTCGAGCGTGTGATCGATTATACTTAGAAATGCGAAAGTGCAAGCGATATGCAGATACCAGTTGACTTGTCATCGACTCTCGCCCCCGAGAATTAACAGCCGGTTTTAAGGTGCGCCGGGTGCTGCCATCGTCAAAGCGTCGAAGGTCGGCCCATTCATTTTTGTTGACCAGATGGGTCCAGACCGCTTGCTCCGGCCAACGCCGTACCATCCTGTGTCGTCGTTGACTTTTGTTCCAGGTTATCTCGTACCTATAAGTCGTTCATTATTCCTCCTTTTAAAAAACTGTAGAACGGATTTCGCAGTCCTTTTACAGCAACTTGTAAGCAGAAAAACCCGATGAATCTGCCGAGTTCTTCAAAGCCTCTGCCCGGCCTTCGCTCAGTTGGTCGGGCGAGGGGATTCGGCTAGTCCGAATCCTTTCTTCCCAAATGGCCATGTCGCGATCTCGATTCATTCCCGCAACTGCCAGAATTCTGTTGTCTTTCACGTAAAAGGCGAGGAAATCCTGCTTCTCAACATCGCCTTGAAATATGATCTTGTCCCAATCTTTTACATGACCGACATAACGCAGAGACGTGTTAAATTGCATCGTCCAGAAAAACGGGACTGCGGTGTATTTGGTGGGCTTACCCGCCATATTAAGTGCGGCTGTTCGTCCCTGCTGCAGAGCCGTGCGCCAGTGTTCTATGCGCGTTAATTCGTTCGTTCGAAGGTCGGGGAAATGTACGATGTCGCCCGCGGCATATACATCCGCGGCGATGCACAGATGATCGTCGGCGATGACACCCCCGTCTTTGTGAAGGTCAATATCGTTCAGAAAGTCCCTTGCCGGTTTAACACCGACGCCTACGATCACCAGATCGGCCTCGAGTCGCTCGTCGTCATTCAGCACGACGGCTTTGACGCTTCTGTCGCCGTCAAAACCGGTGACATGTGTGTCAAGCTTGAATTTCACCCCGTTTTGCTCATGGATCCTTTGGAAAAGCCTTCCTATCTCCTCGCCGAGAATCTTTATAAAAGGAACTTTGTCAGGCGAGACGACGGTTACTTCGCAGCCGCGCATCTTCAAGCTGCTGGCCGTTTCCATTCCGATAAAGCTGGCTCCGATGACAATTACCCGTTTGCCTTTATCTGCGGCCGCGATAATTGCATCGCTATCGGAAAAGCTGCGTAGAAGAAACACGTTCGTTTGTTTTTCCGACTGAAAAGGAAGTGTTCGCGGGACGCCGCCGGTTGCGATCAACAGAGAATCGTAATCAAGTGTTGCTCCGTCACTGAACTCGATTGTCTTCTGCGCGGTATCAATGCTCACGACCTCTTTATCGCGCATCAACTCAAGATCGCTCTCGACGTAAAAATCTTTGGAACGCAATGGCATCCATTCCGGTTCGGCGTGGCCTTGCAAGTACTCCTTGCTCAAATTCGGCCGGTCGTAAGGTAGGCGGTCTTCACGTGTGATCATTACAAGTCGGCCGGCGAATCCATCTTCACGTAGGGTCTGAGCTGCCATGTAGCCGGCCGCGCCGCCACCCAAGACGACAAACCGCCTTTCGTCGTTCGGTTCTCTTTTGGTCATTGGAGGAGTTCGACGGTCCGAGGCGTTTTCCGGCACGTCAACGAAGATCTGTTCGCCATCGATCCTTACGTCAAAACGCATTAACGCATCGAAGGCGGGAGGCTCTTCCAGATCGCCAGTCCTTGCGTTGAAACACGCGTGATGCCAAGGACACACTATCCGCTCACCGTTCAAAATGCCCTCCACGAGTGGCGCGCCGTAATGAGTGCAATGCGCAGCGACTGCGTAACATTCTCCCTTTACTCGCGTCAGGAGAATTTCCGTCCCGCCCGCCGTGACCTGCTTCATGTCGCCGTCTTTTAGTTCAGACAGCCTGGCTACCGCGAATTCGCGCTGGCTCATAGTATTCCTCCGTTGATTTCATTAAATTTGCTGTCCGCCCGCGCGTGATCAGTGAAGAGCCTGAATCGGATAACGTGGCGTTCCCTAAATCAGCCTTAGACGGCCGTTCTCGGTTCAGCTCTTTAAGCTGGTTAAGCCACGGCAGCTTATCTCATATGGCGGCTTCTTCGGGCAGGTTTATTAAATGTCCCATACGTGCCCGCTTAGTTTTCAAATAGCGCGCCAAGCTGCGATGAAACTTGACGGACAGGGGCACGCGTTCGACCACCTCAAGTCCGGAGCTTTTCATTGCGCGAATTTTTTCTGGATTATTCGATATTAGGCGGACCCGTCGCAGCCCAAGATCGCGCACGATCTCAGCGCACTGCTCATAACGCCGCAGATCAACCTCCAGGCCCAAACGCTCGTTCGCCTCGATCGTGTCCGCACCCGCGTCTTGCAGGGCATAGGCGCGGATCTTGTTGATGATGCCGATCCCGCGCCCTTCCTGCTGCTGGTACACGATCGCGCCGCAATCTTCCTCGGCAATGAGTTTCATCGCCGCCTTAAGCTGCTGCCCGCAATCGCACTTAGTCGAAGCAAAGACGTCGCCGGTCAGGCATTGCGAGTGGATCCTCACAAGCGTCGGCTTATCGGCCCGAAGGCGTCCGCGCGTGAGAACGATGAATTCCTCGTCCGAAGATAGGGAGCGGTACCCGAGGAGGCGGAATTCGCCAACCTCCGTCGGCAGCCGCGCCTCGGCAACACGCTCTACGGTTCTTTCGGGCCCATACGAAACAAAGGGTAAAACCCGGGTCGTGCTCGTTGGAGTTGTTAGATCAATTTCCATGTTGAACATCACTTTTTACGCTTTGATCATTTGAACTTCTCAGGGAATTGTTTCGCGATCCCTTCCGTTAACAAATCGGCTAGCATAATCATGTGACGCGTCGCCTCTTCGAAACCTCCGAACGATTGCGAATACTCGCCTTTAAGGATGCTTACCGAATATGCGATGGTCTGCGTAATGTGCATTTCCAACGCGGCCTGGGTGTCCTTGGCGTGCCAGTTTTGCGGGTTCGCCGATGCCAGGAACATTCCGATCGCCTTGGCATTCGCGTACCAATCCTTTACGGCTTTGTCTAAAGCGACTTGGTCATTTTCTTTCGCTGCCTTTAACACTGGAACGGCCAACGTTATATGTTCGGTGAGGAGTTCAGCCAACTGATCACCCGCAGCCTGGCCATAGTACGGAACAATTGCGGCTCCAATGTCCTTCTGGTTTTGCAGCAGACGGTTGAGTTTCGCATTTAGACCTATCGGGTCATTGTAGTAAGCGTCAACGGTGATCAGGGTCCAATACATGTGGGCATACCACAGATCGCGCATCGCCCTGTTGAGTTCAAGCACCTTCGGTTTCTTGATCAACTTCGTCAAATCGGTTGACTTGTTGTTGTTCGTCACCGAAGAATGATCCATCTGCTGTGCATTTGCAGACGCTGTTGCGAGCAATAGTGCGAGAAGAAATACTGTTACTTTCATTTTTTGTCTCCTTTGTTCATTTGCGACTGAAAAACAGATTTGTGAGCCGACAACCGGATTGGATACTAGAAGTTGCTGCCAACCGCGCCCGTATCAGTTTGAACTCACCCCCTTAGAGTGAATATTCCTGGCTCAAACGACCGAGGGCGACTGCCGCCAAAAGCAGGCCGAAATCACGCAACGCCACGTCAAAGTAACCCGGTATCATCAATAAATTGATAATGATCAAACCGAGCCATGCCGCGACGACGTACGCGAATATCTTCGGCTTGAGAAATACCCCGATTCCCGCGACGATCTCGACCACGCCCACGACATACATGAATTCGTGACCGTAACCGGCGAGCATGTTGTTCGCGAACGCGGGCAGATATTGGTCCCAATTGACCAGCAAACCCAGGAATTTATCCAAACCCATTAAGATCGGTGCCACGGTGAAGCCCAAACGTAGTATTTGGTAAGCCTGATAACTCGGTTTGCTTGTGACTGCGACTTTTGCCGTCGCAGGGGCTGCGTTGATTGATGTCTGATCGAATATGTGTTCCATTTTTGTGCCTCCCTTTTGTTTTAATCCGCAAAGCGGTCTATGTGTTTTTCAACCATAGCCTCACCGTGCATAATAAGTCAAGAGGTTCTTTGACTTATTGTGCTTATTCTTGAAATTGTTTATACTCAGATCGGAGGAATGGCGATGAAAGGGACTAAATTCGGACAGAGTTTCTTTGAATCTACGCGCGGGCAGGTTTTGGGACTCTTGCGCCGGGGGATCGGGACGGTAGAAGAATTATCAACCCAACTCGATCTGACGGACAATGCAGTGCGGGCCCATCTGACGACGCTGGAGCGCGACGGTCTGGTCGAACGGCGCGGAACGCAGCGTGGCCCGCGCAAGCCGCACGTCAATTACGTTCTCACCGCTGAAGCCGAGCAGCTTTACCCGAAGGCATATTCGACTCTATTCAATCAGTTGTTGACGACATTAAAGCAAAGGTTCGGGGCCGAAGAATTGCAATCTATCCTAGGCGAGGTAGCTGAATCTCTGGCCGCTGGAAATACCCCTGAACCGAACGAATCGATTACAAGCCGCGCGGAGAGAGCTGTAACCACGTTTGAATCAATGGGCGGATCTCCTACCCTTAAAAAAGAAGATGACCGGTTGGAGATCCTCAGTGTGACAAGCTGTCCGTTTGATACGTCTGTCTCGAAACATCCTGAAGTTTGCCGACTCGCGGAAGCGTTCTTATGCGAGGTGTCCGGTCTGAAAATAAAAGAACATTGTCAAAAAGGTGAGCATCCAAAATGTTCTTTCGAAATTGTGGAAAAAAAGCGAACGTGAAACGCTTTCTTTTGCAGGCAGAGGAAGCTCCGGATTCGGATGGCGAAAACTGCAGTGGTTATCTAAAACGCGAGCAGGAGGGGATAGCGTAATTATCCGTAGTTAAGCAGCTGCCCGGAACGCCACGGCGTGGGTGACGGTGGGTGCAGATTACAACCAATCCAAAACTGCAACCATCTTGCAACCATCGATAAAAAACGGGACTTCCAATTCATTGAAAGTCCCATATTTATTGGTCGGGACGACTGGATTTGAACCAGCGACCTCTCGCACCCCAAGCGAACGCGCTACCAGGCTGCGCTACGTCCCGTTACATCGGTTTTCAGATTAGTTTTACCGAGGACGGTTTGTCAAACTAAAGCCGCTCAACGATTCTGATTCGTTTTCAGCATCTCGCGCAGTTCGAGCAGTTGCGCACCAAGTTTCTTGATCGCTTCGCGTTGTTCAGTAATTATCGCACCGACCTTGGGTTCTACTGAATCTAGATCGAGTTCTAATTCATCCAAACTCGGATCGTTGAATAGTGAGGGTGTCTGTGTTGGATCGGAAAGTTCTTCACCCGCAGGCTCGGGGTGCACGATCTTCAGCTTCGGGGTTTCGCGCATTTCGGACTGAAGCTTCTTACGCGCCCCCGCGATCGTGAACATTTCGTCGTAGAGGAGCTGTTTGATCCGCAGAGAGATCTCGACATCACGACGGCGATAGCTTCTTTGACCCGACCTGTTCTTCTGGGGCGAGAGCATAGGGAATTCGGTTTCCCAATAGCGCAGCACATGCGCCTGCACCCCCACGATCTCGCAAACCTCGCCGATCTTGAAGTAGATCTTTTCCGGAATCATCACCGCAGCCTGACCCATTACAGTACCAAGTGTGTTAAAGTCTTTTGTAAATATCGATAGCCTTATTCTATGAATTCAGGCGACTTGTGTCAATACACCGCCCATGGTATCTGAATTCCAGTTCATAAACCACGTTAAGAAACGGTTTTCCTTGGATCACCTTGGTGACGATTGCGCCGTTTTGGCTAAGGACGCTGCAACGGATCTGTTAATAACGGCCGACATTCTGATCGAAGATATAGATTTTCGACTTGAATGGGCGACGCCGGAACAGATCGGACACAAGGCTCTGGCCGTTTCACTTTCCGATATCGCTGCAATGGGAGGAACGCCGACAGGGGCACTGCTGTCGATCGGCGTGCCGCAGGAACTCTGGGGCGACGGATTCGCTGAAAGGTTCTATAACGGTTGGCATGAGTTAGCTTCAAAATTCAGGGTCGAATTGGTTGGCGGCGATACTTCAATGTCACCCGATAAATTCGTGGTCGATTCCATTGTGCTGGGCGAAGTTCCGAAGGGAACAGCCGTTCTGCGTTCGGGTGCTCAACCGGCTGATGCAATATTCGTTACAGGGACCTTAGGTGGTCCTCACCTCGGCCTCAGACTACTCGAATCGCAAACACCATATAGCGCCCTCCAGAGCATTATTGAACGCCAGCTTCTACCGACACCGCAGGTTGCATTAGGAAAACGTCTCAGGGAATTAGGAATAATCACTTCTATGATCGATCTGAGCGATGGCCTCGCTTCGGACCTGGGACATATATGTGAGGCGAGCGGCGTCGGCGCTGTTTTGGAAGCTGCCGCAATTCCAATTGATCCAAGATTGTTCGAGATCCTGTCTTTTGACGAGTCGCTTGAAGCAGCCCTCAGCGGCGGTGAAGATTTTGAACTCTTATTCACCGTCGCCGAATCCGATGTTTCTATCCTGGTCGACCTTTCGGTCACGCGAATCGGAACGATCACTTCCGAACCTCGCAAACTCGAGATCATACGGAACGGCAATACTGAACCTCTGACGCCGTCCGGGTTCCGACATTTTTGACGACCTATTTGCGAACGTGTTTGTCGAGGAAAAGAACAGTGCGGTCCCATGAATCCTTTGCGTAGTTCGGGCGATAGTATGGTCTCGTGTACGCGAGAAACCCGTGATCGGCACCGTCATACCAGAAGACCTCGACAGGTGTTCGTTGAGAGCTCAGAAGCTTTTCGAGCTCTTTGATCTGCTGAACGGGAACATTTCGGTCGGCGGTGCCCTGATGGATTTGCACAGGCGTCGTAAGTCGAAAAACGTCCGTCGCTGTGGTCGGGCCGGGATGATATGGAACCACTGCATCGATCTCGCGCGACCGAGCTGCGAGCATCATCGCCAGGCGCCCGCCATAACAGAATCCGACAGCTCCGAAGCCTCCCGGTCTTACAAAAGGCTGCGTTCGTAGATAGTCCAGGCCGGCATTGATATCAGCTAAGGCGTCCGAATCCGTGTGGGCCGCCGTCGCGAGTCGCCGCTCTTCCGGTGATCGAGCGGTTTCTGGCAGAGTGTGAAAGATATTTGGCGCCAGTCCTACGTATCCGGCCATTGCCAACGCTGCACACGTGTTCGGAATGTACTCTTCCGTGATCACATTTCCGGCGATCACGACCACAGCAGGATATTTTCCCTCCTCCTTTGGGCGCGCAAGAAAACCATCGATCGTTTGCTTGCCGCCGTGTTGGAAAACAACTTTGCCGTGCGTGATCCGCGTTTCATCGAGAACGCGGGTCACGACCTTGTAGTTATGCGGATAGGTTTGTCCGACGCCGTTCGTCACGGCAAAGCCGATCAAGGCGCCGGTAGCGCCTGTAATGAACGTTCGTCGGTCAGTTCCGTTGTCACACTCGTCGGTTACACACATTCAGACCAGATTATGCCATACGGCAGCCAGATACTTATGGCTGCATCGTCGGTGATGTCGTCGGCATTGGCTCCGCGGTCGGTGAAGGCGACGGGCATGGCTTTCTTGGATCGTCTGGAAAACATGGCGTCGGGGCCGGCGTAACTGTCGGCGAAACAGTTGGTGACGGCGAGGGCGTCGGTGTCTGTTGAGCAACCGCGGTTGAGGACGAATTCGCATTATTTGCGATCATTCCCAGTCCTGCGAATACGAAGCAGCCACACAATACGATAGTTAAGGAATTTCTCAACATTTCAAAACCTCCCTTGTTCAAAAACAACCAAGAAGTGGGCCGCCGGGCATGGAGAGTCCGGATTCCGACTACATTCTCGCGCAATTGCTTCGCACGAATTGTTCCCCTAACTACATTGACGGGCGATATAGTTTGTCCCGGCTGTGTCCGGGCCTTGTCCGCAGCGTGTCCGGAGTGTGTCCGGTGCTGTTTTCCGGACACGCAACTGAGTACTCCGATTAGACTTATCGGGTTTCCGCAGCACTTTTTCGTGGTTTTTGAAAAAAAGTTTTACCGACTCATTTCAGATCGACCCCCGTTACCTCAAAATTCCTCTATATATGTTGCCAAAGATCAACTGGGCGCACTCCGCCTGCGCGCAACATTGTTGCACAGATCGGATCGCACATCGTGTCAAGGCTAATTATTGTACGGATCCATTAGGCCGGTCGGAGTATGTCCCTGTTCAACTGTGAATTGTTTGGGATTCACGCCTCCCTCGAACTCATTCGAGTGGATGAACGCCGTTTTTTCGCGATTGGAAGCCTGCAGACGAAATCGAAGTCTCGTTTTCTGAACGCCGTTGAATCTGGGAGCAGCGAATTCCCAATATTCGTTCGTCCCGAGAAATATGTTGTGATAACTGTTTCCGCACCAACTCGATGGAAGGTATTCGACAGGCTTCCATTTCCCGTCGCGATCTATCGCTTCCTGGATGATGTAAAGCCTGCTGTCTGATGCAGAGAAGGACACAGGTTCGCCGGTCGTATTGATAAGGCGGACCTTCATCCCTTTGAATTCCTTTCCGAAAATAGTTTCCTCTCCGGGAAAGGCGACCAACGAAACCCTACCGGCCGGGAAATTCATATTTGTACCAAGCGTCTTCGGATAGTTCTCCGAAGAGCCAAATCCGCCAAGTGCATTCTTATCCTGGATCCGCGAGCCGGCGTAGAAGTAGCCGCGGAGCATGAAGTCGACATTGGCCTCTTTAAGCTTTTGAGGGCTTTGCTTTTGGCCATAGATCAGGCCGGCAAAAGAAAGAGCAATAACAAAAAGAAGAGGAAGCCTGCATCTCATAAATCTCACCTCGCGGGTCGTGTCTTAGCAATCTCGTTGATGCGTGGGCCCGGAAGATAGTTGCTATTACAAGAACGCGATGCTTTCAACGATCTTGCAAAAAGACGTGGCCGATCACTTTTCAGCTTTCGACAAATGCGATGCGACGACTTGCCATTTGCCGTTGCGTTTTATGTAGGTATCGGTATAGCGCGAGCGGTCCGTTTTCTTCTCGCCGTTTTGTGTCCATTCTGTGATAACGAGACCGATGAGGATAACCGTGTCGCCGTAAGAACGCGATTCGACATTTTCCGTGCGAAACTTGTTCGTTGAATTGCCTGGCCGCTTAAGGGATTCGATTATTTGCGGCTTCGTCTGCATGCTTCCATCACCGAACGTGATCGTGAAATCGTCGGCGACGATAGCGTTCATTGCCTGAACATCCTTCTTTTCATACGCGTCCAGCCACGCACGCTCAAGTTTGCGGACCTCGTCCTGTAGGACGTTCGGTTTGGGCTGAGCATCAGTAGTAAAGGAAGCAATGAGGATCATGACCAGGGCAAGCGCAAAAAATGAATTGGCGTTCATAGGTTTTCTCCGTTCAGAGTACACGCTTAGCGTGCTGAAAGAGCAAGCTGAAGCTTGTACCTGAACCCCAAACTAAAACTCAAATCCGGCCTTATCGTCGGCGGACGGGCCATAGATGGATGGAACGGGAATATCGTTAAGCCGAAGATAAACTGTCAACTGTCCGCGGTGGTGGACCAAGTGATTTATCGACTGGCTTACACTCTCGTCCTTAGGCAAGCTCATAAGAAGCTTGCCCTTATTTTTCAGCGAAAAGGTTTCCTTCAGGCCCTCGTCCGTAACGCTTTTTAATGCATCGCGAACCGCGGCCATATTTATGTCGAAAGCGGCGACGAGCTGGTGGGTCGTTTCGATCTTCTCATGGTCAAAGCTGCCAAAATCTATCTCTCCCTTTTCGATGGTGTACTGGATCCACTTGGGCATTTCGGCGATCATAGCCGCCAGATAGCCCAGCGGCATTGACTTGTCGTGGGGCTTCCAATCGGCTTTCTCCATCGGGACATTTTCCAGACATGCGCGGGTTGCGGCTGCTTCAGCCTCCAACTCTCGTAGATATTCGGCGGCAAGCACCGATGACGAGGCTTTTGGTGACGAACTTTGCATTATTTTCTCCTTTCTTAATTGATCTGAATTTTAATTATACAGTGGTAGGTCAACTGCTATCGAGGACGAACTCCTACACGGCTTTCAAGCTAGGCGTGGTGCCCATACCATGGAGTTTTTCCATCGCGTTGAACGCCTTACAGTTCGAGGTCGTCCCTGTGGAGAGAGCCCTTATTTACGTTCGGGCTACTGACACTGCGGGCTACTGACACGTGCCTGCATAATACAGAACCTTTGCTGTAATGATGGCGTAAGATAGCTGTATACTATCCGTATCTAAAAATTCAACTGCGAAATAAGTGGAGGTTTTTGCAATGAGACGCTGTTCCGTTCTGTATTGTTTTCTTTTACTTCTTTTTGCGTCCCTGTGTTTCGGCCAGCCGGCAACAACAAAACCGGTGGCTGAAGTAAAAGGTTACGCGGCATCGAAGATACTCGAACCGAGTTCAAACCTTGTTATTGAGAATCTTCCTTCCATTCCGATGGAGTTGGTCGAGTCTGTAAAGAAATACACCGAATCGAAGCCGGTGTTCGCTAGCAACTGGCATCCGACAAAACGCGAGATTCTAATCGGCAAGCGTGCGGGCAACGCTACTCAGGTGCACCTTTTGACAACGCCGCTCGGCGAATTGAAACAGCTCACAAACTTCCCGGATCCTGTCGGCGGCGGTTCGTGGCAGCCGACCGAGGGCAAATACTTTTTGTTCTTTAAGGCGACGGGCGGTAATGAGATCAGTCAGCTTTACCGGTACGATGCTGACACCGGCGCCGTAACTCGATTGACCACCGACGATAAGATGCGCATCGGCGGCGGCCCGTGGACGAACGCCGGCGACCGGGTCGTTTATACGTCGGTTCCGACGGGCGGCGGCACGACCAGTGAGACGATAAAGACACAGTTCTTTATCATAAACCCGACGGATCCCACGTCTGCCAAACCACTAGCCACACTAGACGGCGTTGGCTGGTTTGCCGCGGACTTTTCACCCGACGACAAGAAGCTGCTCGTTGGAAAATTTGTTTCGGCGAATGAAAGTTACGTCTATCTGTACGATATTGCCTCCGGGGAGAAGGTGCTGCTCACACCGCAGGAAGGCACCGAAAAAGTCTCCTACGGCGGAGCGGAATTCAGTAAAGACGGAAAAGGTTTGTATCTGACCACCGACAAGGGCTCTGAGTTTCAGCGGCTGGTTTATATGGACCTGGCAACGAGGACCATAACTCCGCTTACCGCGCACATCGATTGGGATGTAGACGGGTTCGAACTTTCGGACGATGGCAAATACCTGGCTTTCATTACGAACGAGAACGGCTTTTCGAAACTTCATGTGTTGGACACTGCTACGCGAAAAGAGATCAAGCATCCAAAGCTTCCGGCGGGAAATATAGGCGGCTTCGACTGGCATAGGAAGACTGGCGAACTTGGCTTTAATGTTTCGTCGTATCAATCGATCGCAGATGTTTACTCGCTCGATCTCAATACCGGTAAGGTCACGCATTGGGCGAAAACCGAACTTAACGGTTTTCCCACGACAGGGCTTCGCGAGCCGGAATTGATCAAGTGGAAGAGCTTCGATGGCCGCGAGATATCGGGTTTCATATACAAACCGCCGACGACCTTCAAAGGAAAGCGGCCGGTGATCATCAACATTCACGGTGGTCCCGAGGGACAAGCGAGGCCCGGTCCGCAGGGACGAGGTTCGTATTACATCAACGATCTCGGCATCGCTGTCATCTATCCGAACGTCCGCGGTTCGAGCGGATTTGGAAAGACATTCCTAACGCTGGACAACGGGTTCAAAAGAGAGGATTCCGTGAAGGATATCGGCGCGCTGCTCGACTGGATCGCGACACAGCCTGATCTGGACAAGGACCGG
>DATFEW010000391.1:0-3084 GCA_035250805.1 Pyrinomonadaceae bacterium | reverse complement strand
TTTGATGCTCGGCTAGCCCAGCGCACCTATCCTGACGAGTGGGGCAGTTACAAGATTGCGGGAAACCAGATCCACGTAACCGTGGGCGGCAACCTCAGATATACTTTCCTGATCGACGGCGGACAGCTCAAATTACAGCCGCATGCAGGCAGCAGTTCTGTACGCACTTACAGTCGCCTTGCGAGTGGCGAGGGTATCAAACTAAATGGAACTTACAGCAGATCGGAGTCTGAACCATCGATCATATTCTACGAAAACGGCCAGTTTAGGGACGAGGGTTTCATGCGGAACTTCGGCACCCTGGGACGCCCGGACGGTTCCACATATCAAGCAGACGGCCGCGGCGGGACCGGCGCATATTTACTTCAGCAAAACACTTTGGAGCTGCGTTATTCCGACGGTCGCGTCAAGCGATTTGCATTTACCGTGTTGCCTTCGAACGTCGCTCAACGGCCGCTGCCAAGTTTCAAGCTAAATTACGAGACAATGTCTCTGCAATAATTCCAAATCGGCCTGACCGCCGGTGGAATTTGGACTTCCGAACGTCCTTGGCCGGTTTCCCTGCGGTGGGCCCGCAACCGCCGCAGTTCTAACAGAAAACGATAAACAAAAACGGCAGGTTTGGGACCTGCCGCAAGACATTGATCTTATGGTGGCGGGGGGGAGGATCGAACTCCCGACCTTGGGGTTATGAATCCCACGCTCTAACCATCTGAGCTACCCAGCCACGAACAATTGATTATAGATTGCGATGCCGAAAAATCAAGTTTTTCGCTGATTAGCGACAGAAACACAAAGGATACAAACGAGCCCTGCTCAGCCTTCTAACGCAACCACCAGCTGCGCCGCCGCTAACAAAGTATCTCGTCCGCCGAAGATGTTGGGCCGATGGAGTTATCGATGACCGACACGCGGTGCGGGAAAGAGTTTACCCAGATAGGAAAAGCGTCTCTTTGCCTGGAGAAAGAATTTTCCCAAGCGGAAGCCATTTATTGGTATAGTTTACCCGTTGATAGCAGTCAAAGCGTAAAACTTGGTCACCAATCGTTTTTTAACGGTTGGTGACGGCTCGTATTTCAAGGCTAGACCTACGAAGGAAGAACCAGATAAAAGGAGAAAAGCTTAACTTATGAAAACCATCAGTTCTGTCAATATCGTCTCGTTTATCATATATGGCGCCGTATTAGCGGCATTCTGGACGTTCGCGTTCGGGCTCTATTATTGGATCCTCGGCTGGATCTTTGGCGCACAATCTGCCCTCGTCGACATGAATCTTGGCCTCTGGACCTCTTATACGGTTAATACGTTTCTCAGCGTGTTCTGGCGTGCCCTGATAAATGCCGTTGGCGGAGCGTTTGCGGGGCTGCTTATCGCAGTCGTATATAACGCCGTGGCCGGGATGATGGGGGGAGTAAAGATCAATCTCGCGGATGCCGATTAGGAGACGCGGAAAATGGACGGCAGCCGCAGCGCAGGCGGTTGTCGGATATCTGAGATTTAGCTGTCGGACAACACTGTCATACACCTACCCCATCGTTAGACTGCCCCAGGCAGATTTCGCGTATATCGACTGAGCGAATCCTGCATCTAACTGAACGAAGTCGATTAATTCAATGTGCATTCGCAGCGACATATTGCTGGGTTTGTTGGTTTTGGCGCTTGCAGCCTCGGCCGCCGGGCAGGCCGTGCGTACGAGGTCGCTTATCATCAAGACCGAACCGAAGGCAATCGTTTGGCTTAACGGGGTTCGCTACGGAACGACTGATGCGGAAGGCAAACTCGAAATAAAGAATTCACCCACGGGACGCCAAATGGTAAAGGTGCGTGCCGATGGTTTCAAGGAAACCTCAAAGGCGATCCTGCCGGCGCAAACCGGAAATGTTGACATTCCACTCGTTCAAACCACCGACCAGGCCGAGCTTGCGTTTCAGGAAGGAGAAAAGCTTGCGTTTGTTGATCGCGAAAGATCCGAAGCGTCGTACCGCAACGCGATCACGCTCAAACCCGGTTATGTGGAGGCCCACATCGGCCTGGCCAGAGTGCTCAGCGAAGCGGGCGATGTCGAAGGTGCAAGCAAGGCGATCCGCGACGCCGTTCGCCTCCGCCCGCGCGATCCTGAAGCGGCTGCGGTCGAGGGCAGGATCTACAAAATCATTGACGAGGAACCAAAAGCGATCGCGGCGTTCAAACGTGCGATCACCAGCGGCGGCGGGTTCCAGCCCGAGGCTTATACCGGCCTCGCGATGCTTTATCAGGAACGGGCCGAAGCCGCGGCAAGCGAAGGTGACTTCGCGGCCGAAAAAAGAAACTATGCCGAGGCCGAAAAGAATTTTGCGATGGCCGTGAAACAACTCGGCACCGGGTCCGACGCTCCAACCATATACCAGCTTCTTGGACTCGTTTACGAAAAGCAGAAGAAATACAAAGAGGCGATCGCGCTGTACGAAACCTTTCTACGCCTTTTCCCGGACAATGTAGAAGCTACCGCCGTCCAATCCTTCATCGTTCAGTTAAAGAAGCAGATGGCTGACAAGCCGCAGTAAGCGTCTTTTTCATTTTCGCGTATTAGTTTTAGAATTCCCTCGTGGAAAAGCTCGAACACGAACACACCGCCGAGGCGATCGCTGACCGCATAGCGGCTCCAAATCACAATTACATTCGCGATTTTATCTACGGCGGTATTGACGGCGCCGTGACGACGTTTGCGATCGTCTCGGGCGTTTCGGGCGCTGAGCTTTCACCTCACATCGTACTTATCCTGGGTTTCGCAAATCTCGCCGCGGACGGGTTCTCAATGGCAGCTAGCAACTACCTCGGCACTCGTGCGGAGCAGGACGACTATAAGCGGTTGGAGAAGATCGAGTACCGGCATATCGATGTGGCCCCCGAGGGCGAACGTGAAGAGATCCGTCAGATATATCGCGAAAAAGGTTTCGATGGCGAGGAACTTGAAACGGCGGTCGATCTGATCACCGCTGATAAAGATCGTTGGGTAAAAACGATGCTGACCGAAGAATACGGCCTCGCTGCCGAGGTCCGTTCGCCGTGGTACGCTGCGTTCGCAACGTTCACCGCATTTGTTGT
>DATFEW010000386.1:0-6881 GCA_035250805.1 Pyrinomonadaceae bacterium | reverse complement strand
GTTTCTGGATCTGCTTTTGTACCAAGTTCCGTGATCGTTTCGCCGTTAACAGAAACGTCGCCGGCCTTGATCAGTTCTTCAGCCGCTCGGCGCGAGGCGATGCCTGCCTGGGAGATTAGTTTTTGGAGTCTTTCACGCATTAGATGAATTGCACCACAAAGGTACAAAGGTCACAAAGAGTCTTAAGAATGAACTTTGTATCCTTCGCGCCTTTGTGGTTGATACTACTGAACAAGATCTTCGAAGTCTTCGATGGATGGAAGCTCCGTCAGATCCTTGAGCCCGAATTGAAGAAGGAATTCTTTCGACGTGCCATACAGCATCGGCCGACCAACAGTTTCTTTGTGGCCCTTGGTCACGATCAGTCGCTTTTCGAGAAGCGTTTTGATCGCGGAAGCAGATTGCACTCCGCGTATCTCCAGGATCTCCGGCACTGTAACCGGTTGTTTATATGCGATCACCGCAAGCGTTTCGAGTGAGGCAAGCGAAAGCTTTGCGCTCGGGCGCGTTTTTAGAAAATCGCGGATCTCTTCGTGAAACTCAGTTCGGGTCGCGATCTGCCATCCGCCCGCGACCTCGCGAAGCTGGAGGCCGCCCTCGCGTGACTCGTATTCAGCGGAGAGTTGTTCGATCGCGGCTTCGATGCTTTGACGATCCTCGTCCAAGACGTCCGCGAGAAGTTTCACGGTTACCGGTTCGTCGCCGACGAAGATTATTGCTTCGACAACCGCTACGAGTTCGGCAGGGCTTCTCGCCGGTTGCTCTGCCATTTCTGTTCCTTGATCACTCATTTCTAGCTATGCGCAGGCTCGACCCGTTTCAAAAGAATATCGCCGAAGGTTTTCTTTTGGATAAGCTTTACATCTTCCGTCCGCACGATCTCAAGCACGGCGATGAAGGCGGTCACCAGTTCCCGGTGCGAGTGCATCTCTTCGAAAAAGGCCAGGAGGCTCAACTCGGCATCTTCGAAAATGCGTTTTTTCAGGTTTCGTATCATCTCCGCCAGAGAGATCTCCTCGCGTTGAATTTCGAGCTTTACTTCCTCTTTATGCCGCGCGGCTACTTTCTGGAAAACGCTTAGTAGGTCAAAGACTGATGCGGATATCTCGGCATTAGCGTCGTCGCTTTCTATCTTGCCGCGCGCAAATACCGCCTGTTCGACTGTCGACTTCTCGTACAGCATCTGGGCAGCGGACTTGAATTTTTCATATTCGAGCAGCCGATCGATTAGCTCCTGTCTTGGATCTTCGATCTCCTCGTCCTCTTCCGCCAGCGGATCTCGTGGCAGGAGCATCTTGGACTTGATCTCGATCAACTGCGCGGCCATCACCAGGAAATCTGCCGCAACGGCGATGTCGAGCGATTTCATCAAGCGGATGTAATTAAGGTATTCGTCCGTGATCCGGGCGATCGGAATATCAAAAATATCAGCCTGTTCCTGTCGTATCAGATACAAAAGCAGATCTAGAGGGCCTGCAAATTCTCCAAGTTTGAGATTCAACTCGTCGCGCGATTCGGCTACGATCTCGGCAGTTTCTTTTTTGAAGTCGAAATTGTATTTTTCGGGTTGGGGCTGCACTGGCAAGAATTCTAACGCAAAGACGCTAAGACGCGAAGACGCAAGACAATCAAAATATACTCTTGGCATCTTTGATCCTTTGCCGCGTTGCGCTAAAAGGCTTCAGATATACTTGGTTTCGCGAAGGTAAATTATGTAATCGATCACCGGCGGTTCAAAACCGTCCTCGCGCATTTTCAGCACAATATTTCCGCGATGGATCGACGAATGCATGAGTACGTGCGTTAATAGTTCGCGAAAGGTGTTTTCGTAGGGCGTGCCCTTGCTGTTGCGATACTTCGCCCGGACGTACAATCCATCCTCTTCGAACCGCCTCAGTAACTTCTCGTAGGCCTCGGCATTTTCACGTGCCAGTGTGCCGCACTCTTCGAGTGTAAGTGTCGGCCAGAAATCAAACCCGGTCGAATCTTTGCCGTAAAGTCGTCTGTAATACTCCTTTTCTGTGATCAGTAGGTGCGTCAGAATGCGAAGGGACTTTTCAGACTCCGCCGCCTTCATCGCAACGATCACACGCCGATTTGCCCAGTCGTTGTAGGCGAAAAGACCACGAAGGTGTTCGACGGTTTCCATTACCCTTTTTCACTGCCGTCCACCGCGTATTGTTTCAGATCTTCCAGGCTTACGACGGTCAACGCAGCTTCGTGCGTGGCTTCGAGATGGACCCGGGGGGCCATTCCGAGCTCAAGCGCTTCACGCCAACGAAGCATACAAAGGCACCACTTATCGCCTTCCTTCAAACCCGGAAACGCGTACTGCGGCATCGGCGTCGAAAGGTCATTTCCGACTGCTTTTGAAAACGTCAGGAACTCATCGGTAGCCTCGATACAAATCGTATGGCGACCCGTGTCATCGACCCCCGTTCGGCAAAAGCCGTCACGATAGAATCCGGTCATCGGATCGGTACAACAGGACTTCAGCTCGCCGCCAAGCACGTTTTTTGGTTTGGGATTGTGGCCGTTGCCGTTTCCGTTTGTAGAACTCATTTCAAAATCATTTGCTACATGGTGCACAAAGAACCCTAACTCTAGGCTCTGTGTTCTCTGTGGCTAAGTTCGGATCAATTCGAGCGCTTTTTCGGCGGGCCTCGCCAAAACCGCCTCGTCACCCATCTCGACTATCGGCCGTTGAAGCAAGTCCGGATTCTTGACCATCGCCTTTATGAGCTGATCGTCCGAGGCATCCTCGCTCAGCCGTAGTTCCTTGAACTCCCTTTTACGTACCACGTCGATGGGGCGAAGACCCGTTTTCTTGATCAGTGCCTTTAATTTACTCTCCGAGAATGGATCGACGTAGTAATTCACCTTGTCAAAATCAATGCCGTTTTCACGAAACAGCGTTGCCAGATTTCGGCACGTCGTTCAAGTCGGTTTTTCGTAAACGGTGATCTTATTTATTGTCATGTTAGTTCATTCCACACATTCTGAAATTATCAAATTATTCATTGAATCCTCCAGTGGCGACGGTTATCCCCCTGATCTCGTTCGGTACATACTTTTCTGAAGATCGTCTTTCCATCGGTACTTGCTCATTACGGAACCTCGGTCACTGGGCCAGAAAGGGGTAAATGTTCGTTCAGGTACCTTGTCAGTAGACTGAACAGGTGAAGCGTCGTCCCTTCGCCTTCCGAGATGCTGTGGGTGCGGTTCGGATACGCCATCATTGTGAATGGTTTGTTAGCGGCGACAAGGGCATCGATCAGGTATTCGGTCTGCTGATAATGGACATTGTCATCGCCGGTGCCGTGGACGATCAGAAGGTCGCCTTTCAGATTCTTGGCAAAGGTGGTCGGCGAGGCCGTTTTGTACGCATCAGGATCGTCCTTGGGCAGGCCCATGTAGCGTTCAGTGTAGATCGTGTCGTAATAACGCATGTCCGGTGCCGGTGCGACTGCCATTCCTACCTTGTAGATATCGGGATAGCGGAACATAGCGTTGAGCGTGGCGACGCCGCCTCCGCTCCAACCCCAGATAGCGACGCGCGATGCATCGATGAATGCGTTTTTCGCGATAATAGCTTTTGCCGCGTTGGCCTGGTCCTGGGGGTTAAGCGTGCCCAGTCTCTTGTAAATACTTTTGCGAAAAAGCCGGCCTTTTGGTGACGGCGTGCCTCGGTTGTCGACACTGGCTACGATGTAGCCTTGCTGCGTCAGCATCAGGAACCATAGGTAATTCGGACCCAGCCAGGAATCAAGGACCGTCTGCCCGGCGGGTTCCGTATATGCGTAGAAGAGGATCGGATATTTTTTAGCCGGATCGAAGTTCGGCGGTTTCATCATCCACGCGTCGAGCGAAACTCCGTCGCCAACATCCACGCGGAAGAATTCATATGGGCCTTTTTGAAGAGCGTCGAGCTTTGCCTGGACAGCTGCGTTATCAACGATCGTACGAACGACCGACCGGCTGTTAAGGTCGAAGAGCGAGAATTTTGTAGGTTTGCCGAACGACGACGATGTCTGAATTGCCCAGCGGCGATTCGGAGAGATGTTGTAGCCGGTCCAGCCTTTTTCGGACGCGGGTGTCACTCGTTCCTCGGTTCCGCTGCCGTCCAACTTCGCTCTATAGAGATAGCGTTGTGCGGCGTTATCCGGCGAGGCGTAAAAGTAAAGCCAGCCGCCCGGCTCGTCGACAGCCTGGACGCTGATCATATCGAAATTGCCTTTCGTTACGGGCCGTACATCTTTACCATCTGCGGAGACTGAATAAGCGTGACGCCAGCCGGTTCGATCGCTTACCCATAAAAATCGCTTACCGCCGTCGAGCCAGACCAGATTGGGCAGTTCCAGGTCTATCCACGCGTCGTCTTTATCGGTGAGGATGTTCCGCACTGTCCCGGTCTTTGCGTCGCCGGCGAGAAGCTGCAGCGTGTTTTGCAGGCGATTGAAATGCTGCAAATAGACCGAGTTTGAATCATTGGTCCAATCGACCGAAACAATGTAAGTGTTTCGCGGGTCGCCCGGGGTCTGCATCCAGCGGATGTCGCCGCCGTCGGCGCTGATCACGCCGGCTCGGACGGCAGCGTTCTGGGTACCGGTTTTCGGGTAGGGAATTCGCGTGAGTTTGGGATAGAGCCCCTGCGTGTTATCGAGCAGAATGAAATCTTCTATGCCCGACGCGTCGAACTGCAAGAACGCGATCGACTTCCCGTCCGGGCTCCAGCGCCAGCAGTCACGAAGGTTGAATTCTTCTTCATTTACCCAATCGGACGTGCCATTCACCATCGTCGGCGAGCCGTTCGAGGTGAGCCGCGTGATCTTGCCCGTGTCGATGTTTTCAACATACAGGTCATTCTCGCGGACATAGCCAATGCGGCTGCCGTCGGTCGAGAATTTCGCGAACATAAGGGTCGCTGGTTTGGCATCACCGCCCATTTTGGTCAATTTTCCGGTCGCCGGTTCAAGCACCCAGTAATCGCCTCGAGTATTGAGGCGCCAGACCTTTTTGGAATTGGTATAGATCAGAACACGACGGCCGTCTGTCGACCAGTCATAGCCGTGGATCGCCAGCGGCGCAGTACCGCCCTTCGGGATGAGTTTGTCGGCCGAGAGAAGGACGTCGCGGACGTTGGTTTCGATCTGATAACGAACCAGGTCCTGCGAGCCCTTTATCGCAGCCGATGGTTCGAACCGGGCGTATGTATTGCCTTCCTTTAGCCACCTGAAACCGCCGAAACCGGAAGGCTGAAACTCGCGGCCGGCGAAGATGCGTTCGACGGTAAGCCGCGACAGGTCGGCTGCCGGAGCGGCTGTTTGCGCGACCCCCGCGATCTGGCAAAGCAAAAAGCCGGTCAGAACAAAAAGCCTGAACGCGAACAAACGAGGAATAGCAACGCTGCGATCTGAATACATTTTCATATAAAAAAGGCGGCCGAACGAGCCATTGGGTTATCGTAATTACGTGCGACAGGGAGCTTTGGTTTCGAACCTTTTGCTGCCAGCTATCGAATACCCGTCTTTGTATAAATGTCGGCAAGTGTCACGGATGCGATCGTGCGCGCTTTTTCCGCTCCGGATCTCAAGATCTTATTCAAGGTTGCATCGTCGTATTCCTTCACACGATCCTGGAACGGACGCAGAAATTCTATCGTCGCTTCCGCGAGTTCTGACTTTAGTTGGCCGTAGCCCTTCCCTGCAAAATGTGCGACGCATTCGGCCGACGACTTTTCATTCAGGAGTTGATACATCGTCAATAGGTTTGTCATCGCCGGACGCGATTCATCGAAGGTTATCTCGGTTCCGGAATCCGTTACCGCTTTCTTGAACTTTTTCGCGATCGTATTCGCGTCGTCAAGCAGGAAGATGGACGCATTCGCGTTTTCATCCGATTTTGACATCTTCTTTGCAGGATCCTGCAGCGACTTGATGCTCGCTCCAACCGGCGGAATGTACGGATCCGGCAGCTTGAACGTTTCGCCGAAATCACGGTTGAAACGCTCAGCAAGATCGCGCGACAGTTCGAGATGCTGCTTCTGGTCCTGACCCACGGGAACAAGATCCGTTTGATAAAGCAGGATGTCAGAGGCCATTAGGATCGGATATGTGAAAAGTCCAACGCCCGCACGTTCGGTATTTCCTTTTCCTTTGTCTTTGAACTGCGTCATCCGCTCGAGCTCGCCCATGCGTGCAATACACGACAGAATCCATGTGAGTTCCGCGTGCTCAGGGACATCAGATTGAATAAAGATCGTCGAGCGTTCCGGATCGATGCCGGCAGCGAGATATATCCGTGCCAGATCGAGCGTTTTTTGGCGAAGCGTCTTCGGATCTTGCGGAAGCGTTATCGCGTGGAGATTTACTATGCAGTAAAACGATTCGTAATCGTCCTGCAGCGCAACCCAATTCTTTAATGCACCAAGATAGTTTCCGATGTGCAGCTTGCCGGTAGGCTGCGCTCCGCTGAATATTCGCTTTTTCATTAAGTCAAATCGAGAGCGCAAAGATGAGCGCGTAATAAAAAGGTGTGATTATCATTCTGAAGACTCCGATCCAGATCAAAAACATCAAGATCAGAAATCCGTAATGCTCGAGCATCTCCAATGCGGGTTGTGCCCCTGCCGGCAGAAATGTTCCGAGGATCTTACTCCCGTCTAGAGGGGGGAACGGCAATAGATTGAACACGAAAAGCGACATATTCAAAAGCATCATATTGCCGACAAATATAGCAATCGGATTTGTGCTTTGCCCAAAGAAATCACCGATCGTAAATCCCTGCGTCAACATTATCCGCGCGGCAACAAATCCGATGAAAAGCAGTATCAAATTTGCCAATACACCTGCTATCGAAACCATCACATTAGCAAGCTTGTA
>DATFEW010000343.1:0-5389 GCA_035250805.1 Pyrinomonadaceae bacterium | reverse complement strand
ATCGAACTGCGGCCCTTGAAATCAGGATGTACGTAAAGGTGGTCTGAAAAGATCTTCATCAGATCGACGGTTCGTGCGTTAACCTGCTCGAAGAACGCAGCGTATTCTGGAAACATCTCGGCCATTTCCGAGTTGCGAGTCTTTTCAAAAGATTCATACCAAACGAACACGGTTCCGATGCCGCCCGACATCGCTTCCTTCAAGTTGGCTGCCATCGCACGCGGCGGATCGCCATCGCCGTGTGAAAGAAAATAGTCATGCCGCATTTCCGCACCGCGATAGTCGATTGTGTGAAGCGAGTACTGAAAGCACATCTGCTGAAACGGGCGGACGCCATCGAACTGCGGGATCGCATACGAAAAAGTTTCATAGTCGAGAAAATGAAGTGGGTACTGCCAACTATCAATGCGTCGCGAGATCCCATCGTGATCGATCACTGGCTGTCCGGACCTCGCCGTGGAAACCTGCATGCGCTGCTTCGGCGAGAGCGGAAAATCGTCGGGGACATCCGTAATGGCGATGATGCCTTGCGCAAGTAGGTTTCTGCGTTTGTCATGATTTAGAAAGGCGATGTCAAAGACCGTGTAATCGGGCAATCCCGGGAAATGAAGTTTTATGAATTCGCAATCTAGCTTTCTATCCTGACAGTATTCGGCAAGCGACGGAACGGGTACTTTCTTCAAGTACCCGAGAGCTTCATTTGCCTGACATGCGGTGACCTCCATTCTCTCGTCAACCGCCGCCGTCACATCCGTCACGACTAAGATATCTTCCGGATCGATCTCGCCGCGGCGAACGTATTCGCCGTTCATCGTGACCACAAAGCACCTGCCAACTGCGAACCCTGCCCGCTCGGCGCTCAGCCTCTGAAATGCCACGTCGTCGTAATATTCTTCCTTTACAGACGCAGCCGCCTTGACCTCGTAAATATCAACCGTACCCGTCGTCTGATCGGTAGCGACTATGTCACAGCGTGCGTAAAGATCAGCCGTTTGAAAGGGCCGCTCGAAATCGAAGATCAAGCTCTCGTTAGGCTGAAATCGGCTCAACTGTCTTGCAAGTTGTTGGACGGCATAGCCCTGCTGTCGAAGATGTTCGTATTCAAGCGAGTACGGCTGCGAGACGAATAGGGGCTGATTCATCTGGAGCCAAAATTCCTGCGGGCATCGTAAATATTGTAAATAAGCGGTCTTTGTAAGTCGGTGTTTCATGCTGCTTCGGCGAAATTATATCTAAAATTCCACCTATGCCGAAGCAGCAATGCCATTTCGCGGCTGATGGATCTATGCCGACGCCTGACCGCTTTTTTCGCCTTCCATCTTATGCTTGACGATGAACGATCTCAGTTCCGTGATCTTGTCGCCGCTGAAGCGATAAGCATCGCAATAGGAATATCTTCCAAGTTTGCCGCTTTCGTCCTTCATCGACATGTCGCCATAACAAACAACCGAGTCTCCTTCGGCCACGATCTGGTCAACGGTGAACTTCGGCGCTTCCGTGTCTTTCATGCTCGCCATCCACTCTCGGATCGCCTTCTTTCCATTATTGGTCTTTTCACCAACCATCGTCCACACGACGTCTTCGGTACAGTTTGACAAAAACTCCTCTGGGTTATTGTCCGCGAACGCCTTGTTGATCTTCTCTACGATCTGTTTCTTGCTCTCTGCCATATTATTTCTCCTTGCTTGTATCTACGTTTATCAACCAGTTGATGCCAAACTTATCAACGAAACTTCCGAAATAGCCGCCCCAAAAAGCGTCAGCCATCGGCATCTGAACGTCGCCTCCCGCAGACAATCCGGTAAAAAGCCGGTCAGCCTCCTCGCGTGAATCCGGCCCGACCGCGATCGTAACGTTATTGCCAACGCTTAGTGGCGGCCCCATTCCTTTTAATGAATCGGAAGCCATGATGACGTTTCCATCGGAAATGGGCAACGCCATATGCATCACCTTTCCCTTGTCTTCATCGCTGAGTTTCATCTCGCCTTCGTCGCAGCCAGGGACTTCGCCCCAGCGCATAACGCCGCCAACAAACTCGCCGCCAAAAATAGATTTGTAGAACGTCATCGCTTCCTCAGCCGTTCCATCGAAATTTAGATACGGGTTGATGTTTGTCATTCAGTTCATCTCCTTCACTATTCTTCAATCACCGAAAGAAAATTTCCCGCCGGATCCTTGAACCAGGCGATATTCGGGCCCTCGCCCTTATCGGCGCCACGAAAGATCCCTTTCTCGTCGGTTTCCATTTCACCTTTATAGGATTCGAATTTCACCCCGAGCCCGGTAAGCTTGTCCACGGCGACATCGATATCCTCGACCGGAAAATTGAGCACGGTGAAGGTCGCCGCCTTATGATCGCTTTTCGGATAAATGAAAACGTTATTCCCGTCATCGAAAGTCAATTTCAGGCCCTGCTCCTGCTCTTCGACTTCAACACCCAACTTCTCCGCATAAAATTCCTCTGCCTTTTTCAGGTCGTTCACCGAAAAACTGCTGAACGCCTCGGAAAACGACAATTCCTTCTGAGCTTTTTTTGCTTGTGCCATTCTGATTACCTCCTGTAGATGATGGCGTGGCCTGTATGAGTTCCATACACGCGCAGAATCGGTTCGGTCGTTCGTGCGCCCAAACCTTACAAGATCAGCCTCAAAGACCTAATCTCCGCAATTCTCATTCCGGGACGCTTGATCCGTTTCGTAAAGTCGACTTAAGTGCAGTCTACACATCTCACTTGTAAAATGCAAGTTATATTGCTTGCGGTTTACAAGTATGTTAGGTTTTCCAGTATGAAAAAGGCTGGGCTGCTGGGACGGCGTTCGGACTGTCCTCTAAACTTTGCGGTCGAAACGATAGGGGATAAATGGTCGCTTATTATCCTGCGTGACATTATTTTTCACGGAAAATGTACCTACGGTGAGTTTCTAAGATCCGACGAGAAAATAGCGACAAATATTCTCGCTAATCGCCTTGAGTACCTTGAGGAAGACGGCCTGATATCGAGAAAGCTGCACGAAACTGACAAGCGCACGAGTGTTTATCAGATAACAGAGCGGGGAATCGAGCTGGTACCCGTACTTATCGAAATGGTGGCCTGGAGTGCGAACGATAGGAGTGGGCAATCGATTACGCATAGCGGGACTGAGATGCAGCGACGCTTTGTCGCCCGGGCAGCAAAGGAAAGCAACCGACCAAAACTCATCCGGGAGGTTAAAGCGATGTTAAGGCGCGGTGGATTTGTATTCGAGGGCGCGAACAACGGCAAGTGACATACCTTCCCGCACTACGTGGAAAGCCCGCTCATTTCTTCGGGCGTTCGTTTGCTTTTAAGACGCGCTTGCGGAGGCGGATGGATTTGGGCGTGACCTCGATTAGTTCGTCGTCGGCAATAAATTCGAGGGCGCGTTCGAGAGACATCTCACGAACGGGAACAAGGCGCATGGCTTCGTCTGCGGAGGTCGTGCGCATGTTTGTAAGTTTTTTCTCTTTGATAGCATTGACGTCGAGGTCCACGGCGCGTGCGTTCTCGCCGACGAGCATCCCTTCGTAAACTTTGACTTGCGGTTTTACGAAGAGTAGGCCACGTTCCTGGAGGTTATAGAGCGCGTAGGTGTTTGTTTCGCCCATGCGGTCCGCAACGAGCGAGCCGGTTTGCCGCGACCGCATCTCGCCTTGCCATTTATCGAATTTCAGAAAGAGGGTGTTGAGCAAACCGGTGCCCTTCGTTTCCGTTAGAAACTCGCCGCGAAATCCGATCAGTCCTCGAGAAGGAACCTCGTATTCCAGACGAACACGCCCCGAGCCATTGTTGATCATCTTCGTCATTTGACCCTTGCGTCGGCCAAGAGCTTCGGTAACGACCCCGATGAATTCCTCGGGAACATCGATCACGACCAGCTCGACCGGTTCAAGCGTCTCGCCGGTTTTTTCATCCTTCTTCGTAATGACCTCAGGTTTTGAAACCTGGAGCTCGTAACCTTCGCGACGCATCATTTCGATCAGGATGGCGAGCTGCAGCTCGCCGCGACCGGACACTTTGAATTGCTCAGCTGCGTCTGTCTCAGCAACGCGAAGCGCGACGTTACCAAGTAGCTCACGGTCGAGACGCTCCTTGATCTGACGCGAAGTTACGTATTTACCTTCCAACCCTGAAAACGGCGACGTGTTTACGCCGAAGATCATTGATATGGTCGGCTCATCGACGGCGATCACAGGCAGTGACACTGGATTCTCGGCAAGCGTGATCGTTTCACCGATCTCGACATCTTCGAATCCAGCCAGGGCCACTATCTCGCCGACTCCGGCGCCCTCGACCGTAGCCCGCTCAAGGCCTTCGAAAACGAAAAGTTCTTTCACACGGGTTTTCACGACCGATCCATCGCGTTTTGAAACGGCGACCTCCAGATTCTTTGCTATCTGTCCCGAAAAAATTCGGCCGATCGCAAGCCGTCCTACAAACGGGTTGTAATCGATGTTTGCAACTAGTAATTGGAGGGTGTCGTCGCGCAAAGCGTGCGGAGCCGGGATCGATTCGATGATCTGATCGAACAACGGCTTGAGACTCTTCGAATCGTCATCGAGGTCTTTCTTTGCAACCCCATCACGCGAGATCGAATAAAGAATGGGGAATTCGATCTGTTCGTCGTTGGCACCGAGATCGATAAAAAGATCGTATATCTCGTTGACGACTTCTTCGGGACGCGCGTCGTGCCGGTCGATCTTGTTAACCAGCGCTATTGCCGGAAGTTTTAGCTCCAGCGCCTTTCGCAGCACAAATCGTGTTTGCGGCAAGCAGCCTTCGGCGGCGTCCACTAAGAGCACAATGCCGTCGACCATCTTCAAAACTCGTTCGACCTCCCCGCCAAAATCCGCGTGACCGGGCGTATCGACGATGTTGATCTTGTGATCGCCGTAACGTACCGAGGTATTCTTCGCCATGATCGTGATCCCGCGCTCGCGTTCGAGGTCCATAGAGTCCATCACCCGGTCTTTCACTTCCTCGTTCTCCCGATATGTGCCTGATTGCTGCAGCATCGCGTCGACAAGCGTGGTCTTGCCGTGGTCAACGTGGGCGATGATTGCGATATTGCGTATATTTTCTGTAGCGATCATAGGCGAAAACCCGGGGTCAAAAACAAACTTTCATTCTGACTGAATGTGGTCGGAAAGGCAAAGTAGTTCGTACGGCAAGTTGATGTTTCCAAATCGCGGAATTCGAAAGTGCAATCTGGACACTGAAATCGTCACAAAATCCGATAGCGGTTTAAGACATGGCGAGCGATGGGGACGGAGTAGTGGTCGGGGTCGGAGAGGGAGATGGAGTGACGGACGGAGTAGCAGTCGGTATAGGACTGGGAGTAGGAGTAGCTAATTTCTCGCATCTCAAGTTAGC
>DATFEW010000332.1:0-3888 GCA_035250805.1 Pyrinomonadaceae bacterium | reverse complement strand
ACAACACGGCGGGGCTCAAATCCTAAAGCCGGAAACCGTGCAACTTATGCACACCCGGTTATTTGCATTAGATCCGGCGGCAAACGGTATGTGTTACGGATTTTACGAGGAATCCCGAAACGGACACAGGATCATCGGGCACGCAGGCGACACGATCGCGTTTCACAGCGATCTCCACTTGATACCTGACACGGGTGTGGGATTTTTCGTTTCGTACAACAGCGGCGGAAAAGGTGAAGTTTCTGGAAGAAATATCGTTTGGGAAGCTTTTCTCGATCGATATTATCCGTATGCCGCGCCGCAGACGCCCGTAATCGAAAGTGCAAAGCAAGACGCGCAAACCGTCAGCGGTAACTATATGATCAGCCGGCGGGGCGAAACCTCCTTCCTGAGAACGGCGGCGCTCATCGGTGAAGCCACCGTAACGCCGAACGAAGACGGAACGATCATGATCGCAGAGTTGACCGATCCGGATGGTCAGCCAAAGAAATGGCAGGAGATCGCGCCCATGACGTTTCGCGATGTTAATGGCCAGGACATACTGGTTTTCAAGCCGGACGCGAATGGGAATATGCAGCTGATCCTTCCATATCCGTTTATGGTTTATCAGAAGGTCGGTCTGTGGGAGAACAGTAAGATCCTAACGCCCGTTCTTGTCGGCTCGCTTTTGATAATGCTCCTGACTCTTCTATTGACTCCGGTCGCCTGGATGGTAAGGCGCCATTATGGCCAAAGACTGGAATTAACAGGAACCCAAAGATGGCTGCGCAGGGGTGTCTGGGTTGTTTTTGCACTGGACCTGTTTTTCGTCATAGCCCTTGTCGGCCTTCTCACCTATGCTTTGAGCAATATTGAGTTTCTCAGCAACGCCTGGGCGTTCATTGCTGTCCAATTGATCGGTATTGTCGGGGCGATCGGCACGGTCGTGGTGCTCGCCAACGCCGTTTACTCGTGGATCAGCGGAAATAAAGGTATATGGGGCAAATTGGGTGCAACCGTTCTGGCACTCGCATGTATCGGATTCCTCTGGTTCGCATACGTCGGAAAGCTGTTACACATAACTACAAGTTACTAAGCAATACTCTATGAAAAACAATCGAAAAATGATCTCGCGCCGAGAGGCGATAAAAGGTATGGCCGCCGCCGGAGCAGGCGTGCTTGCCGCGCCGATGTTGAATCGGGGCCGGTTTCAGCTCTTTGCCAATTCGCCTGTCGAATACTCGGCTCGCGCTATAGAGCTCGTCCAACGTTCGACCGTAATGGACATGCTGTGCGTGATCACATTGGACTTCGCCAAAGGTAACAAATGGATGGCGGATCCCGAGAGCTTTACGCTTGCCGACCTCCAACCTTTTAAGGATTCCGGTATCAATGTCATTCATCCTGCAGTCGGGTTGGGGGGGCCGAATGCATACGACAGTGCCTTGAGATTTTTTGCCGCATGGAACGCATTTATCGCAAATCATGATGAGCACTTGATGAGGATCGATAGCGCGGCGGATCTTGCCAGGGTCAAGAAGTCGGGGAAGCTCGGTATCCTTCTCGGACTTCAAAACTCAGATCAGTTTCGCACTCCGAATGATGTAGATCTTTTCCGTGGGCTTGGACAGCGTGTGTCACAGTTGACCTACAATTCACGCAACTTGATCGGGAACGGCTCGACGGAGCGGCGCGACGAGGGCATTTCGGATTTTGGTATCGCGATAATCGAGCGTATGAACAAGGTCGGCATGGCGGTCGATGTTTCACATTGCGGCGACAAAACCACGCTTGACGCCTTTGATATATCGAAGAAGCCGGTTCTGATCACGCACTCGAACTGCCGTGCACTTGTGGCGGGTCATCCCCGCTGCAAGACCGACGAGGCGATCAAAAAGGTCAAAGACAGCGGCGGCGTGATGGGAATAACCGGCGTGCGAATGTTCGTAAAGGTTGACGAACCGACAACGATCGAGCACGTCCTTGATCATTTCGACCATGTTCGAAAGCTGATCGGATCCGAGCACCTCGGGGTCGGCAGCGACATCGATCTTTACGGATATGACAAGATGCCGCCGGAGTTGAACAAACAACTTCGCGCAGGCTATAAGGGCAGCTATGGTTTCCGCGAGAAGATCGATGTAGAAGGACTGGACCATCCGAAACGGATGTTTGATCTTACCGAGGGGTTGATCCGCCGAAAGTATAGCGATGCCGAAATAGAGGGCGTCCTTGGCGGCAACTTCAAACGCGTTCTCGGACAGATCTGGACCACCGAAGCGGCGGCAAAGCCGTAAACCGTTAGACCCTATTAGATCCGATAAAACTAAAGGGCATCCAGTCGGATGCCCTAGTGGCGACGAGGGGGATCGAACCCCTGACCTCATGAATGCCATTCATCTATTTCTGTTTTCTTGGGTTCAGTTGTGTTTTCCCACCTAGAAACTTTTTTGTCAGTCGGTTTCTCGACAGTGCGGTTTGTCGTGCAGTCGTTGATCCCGCTAAACACGAGATCGATCAGCGGAACTATTTCTCTAAAAAAGTAGTGAAGAACGGTACTACCTTTGTGGTGAATCTCTCTTTTACCTTGTTTTGGTGATCGCCGCCGGCGAAAATCTCAAACGAGTGGGGAATTCCGAATTTGGAGAGTTCCGCGGAGAGCATTGGCGTTGTCCGTTTGATGTGGGTAAATTCATCAAACTGCCCGACGTCGATGAAGATGCCTCGGAGCTTCATGAGATTGTCACGGTGCTGCTCGATCAGATACAGAGGCATTTTGGCTCGAAACTGGAAATACACCGGTTCGTTTTTTACCAGTGAGCCGTTCTTGTCGATAAATGGTAGGTCCGCATAGAGCGGAGAACGAGTCTTGTTCGGAGTGAATGCGGCGGAGATGGCGATCATCGCGCCGGACATAAACTCCTCGAACGACTCGGGGCTCCGTGAGAATAGATCGCGCGAAGTCATCTTGGCCGCTTGCGCCCATGCCGGATTATCTTCTGAAAGATCACCCTCTAGTCCCAAACAGCAGGGACTAAGAGCATAGACGGCGCCAAATACATCCGGATGTTTCATAGCGAGCATAAATGCGCCGTAGCCGCCCATCGAGTGGCCGACGATACCGCGGGACGCAGGTTTAGCGATGGTGCGGTATCGTTCGTCGATGAACTTGACCACATCGCGATAAATGTAATCCTCCCAATTGCCGGTAACAGGAGAATTCGAATAGAACCCGCCGAGAAAAGCATTACGACCATTCGGAGCTACGATGATCATTTCCGCCGCTGTGCCTTTTGCGATCAGCTGGTCCATTGAGGCGGGCAGGTTCATTCCCCGGTCCGGGTGTTTGGTCCATAACTCCGCGTTACCGTCGTAGCCATGAAGTGAATACAGCGTCGGGTAACGGCGGGTCGTGTCCCGTTTATAGCCCGGCGGAAGGTAAACGTAAACCCGCTGGATCGCGGGATCGCCAAGCAGGTTTCCGGCAAGCGACGGGGCGGGAACCTGCAGCTCCTCTATGGTGCCGATACCTGCGGGCTGTGGAGTTTGCCCGGAAGAAAACGAAACCCAGACAAAGACGATGAGCGCGAAAAGTTGGAGGGATCTTCCGGTGCACCCTTTCATAGCTTAATATATTTTAACATTTGTCTGTCTGTACCCGTTGTTATGAAACTAGAACAGAACGAATTTCAAACAAGGTTCGATTTTTTCATCACACTCCGGAGTTGCCGGTTGACAACAATAGCAAGTTCAAGTCGGACAAACATCTGCTAAGTTGGCTGGATTCGACGTAACAGTCTCGTTCAATTATCTGGCCTTTAATATATGGCCGCAAAGATCGGAATTCGGGTTTCAACCCGCTCAATTAACGAGAAAACTTTTCGCATTACCCGGATCAAATAGCTAATC
>DATFEW010000325.1:0-21910 GCA_035250805.1 Pyrinomonadaceae bacterium | reverse complement strand
GCCCGCAGCAACATATACGTTCCTGCGGACTTTGTGATTCCCGGCACTTCTGTTCAAAGCAGAACGACCAAAAAGAGGCGTCCCGTACCCAGGAAGCGACCGGTAAAGAAATGAATGGTTTTGATCCCGTATGGAAGCGGGTTAAGTTTGAAATTTTGATATGGCGATCGTAGTTCGCCGGGCCACGAAAGCTGATGCCGGCAAGGTCGCGGAATTTTCCGTGGCATTGGCAGAGCAGCATATCGGCTACGACGCAGTACGGTTTTCGCGTTTGATAACTCGTGAAGGAGCAGCCGCTTTTTACGCAAGCCGTACTGAGAAAGAAAACGCGGCCGTGCTGGTGGCGGAGATCGATGGCCGGGTGGTTGGTTTTGCGTACATGGAGTACGAACCGGTATTGTATGCCGAGCTCGCGACGAAGGTCGCGTGGCTGCATGACATTTATGTGGAACCCGATTCGCGTAATTCCGGAGCCGGAAGGGTGCTGCTCGAAGCCGTAAGGAACGAGGCGAAACAATACGGAGCGAGCAAGGTGTTGCTTTCAGTCTCGCTAAAAAACGCGGACGCGCAGCAGTTTTTCGAGCGAAATGGTTTTCGCACGACGATGCTCGAGATGATGCTCGAGATCGAAAAGGAATAAATGGTTGAGAACAACCTTCTTAGTTTAATTATTTTCGCCCCGCTGGCCGGTGCCGTTATCAACTGGCTGATCGGCGGGCGTTTAAGAAACGAAACGTTCAGCAGCGCAGTGGCGTGCGGAACGATCGCGATTTCGACGATCATCGCGTTCATGATCGCATTCGGCTTCGGAACGCCGCACACCGGCGTGCTGTTGGAAGGCGGGCCCCCGGTTGTACTCGACCACATCTGGACGTGGATCCAGGTCGGCGGATTTCGGGCCGACTTCGCTCTGGGCATGGACCGCCTGAGTGCGATCTACGCGCTTTTCGTAACCTTTGTCGGCCTTCTCATTCATATTTTCGCTACGGGATACATGAAAGGCGATCCGGGCTTTTACCGTTTTTTCGCGTACATGAACCTCTTCATGTTCTCGATGCTGACGCTCGTGCTGGCAGACAACTTTCTGCTTATGTTCGTCGGCTGGGAAGGCGTCGGCCTCTGCTCGTATCTGCTGATCGGTTACTACCTTAAATGGGATGAAGCTCGTCGTGCGGCAAAGAAGGCATTTGTAATGAACCGCATCGGCGATTGGGGTGTGCTGATCGGGATCTTCCTCATATTCACCCTTACGGGCACGATTTCGTTTTACGAAAAAAATGTCGGCGGCGAGCAGGTGACAAGTGCGTTATCTACGTTTGCCGCGATGGGAACTGAACCATTCGCGGCCTCGACCATCATTGCCGGCGGGATCACAACGGTCGCCGTCTTACTGTTTATCGGAGCGACGGGAAAATCCGCCCAGATCCCGCTATTTACGTGGCTGCCGGACGCAATGGCCGGCCCGACGCCGGTCTCAGCTTTGATCCACGCGGCGACAATGGTTACGGCGGGCGTGTATATGGTGGTCCGCTGCAATGCGATCTATCAAAACGCGCCGACGGCGATGTTCATCGTTGCGATCATCGGATGCGCGACGGCTATCTTTGCGGCAACCATCGGCCTTGCGCAAAACGACATAAAGAAGGTGTTGGCATATTCGACCGTCTCGCAGCTCGGTTATATGTTCCTTGCGTGTGGTGTCGGCGCGTTTGTCGCGGCCATCTTTCACGTGATGACGCATGCGTTTTTCAAAGCGCTGCTGTTTTTGGGCTCGGGATCCGTCATCCATGGGATGCATCACGAGCAGGACATGCGTCGGATGGGAAATCTTCGCAAGTACATGCCGATCACGTTCTTCACGATGATGATGGGCTGGCTGGCGATCTGCGGCATCCCGATATGGGCCGGCTTCTTCTCGAAAGACGAGATCCTATACAAAACCTTTTCCGCGCAAAATCTCCCCGACCCGTGGAACTACATCCTTTGGGGCCTCGGCCTGTTCACGGCATTGCTCACGGCGGTCTATATGACGCGAATGATGTGGATGACGTTCTTCGGGACAGAAAGATTTCATCAAGAGATCGAAGCTCCGGCCGCTGCCGGTGTTGACGATCATGAAACCGCACACGCTGACGATGATGAAGTCGAGCATCACCCCTTGCCGGCTGACTTCAAACCCCACGAATCGTCGTGGGTGATGACTGTGCCGCTGATAATTCTTGCTGTGCTTTCGACGTTCGGAGGCCTGGTTGGCGTTCCGTATGCGTTGAGCGGCGGTGTCGTCCCGAACCAGTTCGAGCATATACTTCAGCCCGTGATCGCAAAGGTCGGCCCGCAAGAGGTCCACGACGGACACGCACCGCAAGAGGTCAAACATTTCTTCGCATCGCCCACGTCGGCAACAGAAGAAGTTCATTCCCAGGAAGAGATCCAAACGGAGCGGGTGCTTGCGGTCATTTCGGTATTGGTTGCGATATTCGGCATCGGCGTCGGGATCGCACTCTTTGGAAAAACGCCTTTGCGAAGGATGCCGAAGATACTGGCAGATAAGTGGCGCGTGGACGAGTTTTACAACGGCTATATCGTCGATCCCATCACGACCTTTTCTCGCGAGGTCCTGTGGAAGGGCTTCGATCTCGGATTTATTGACGGGATCGTAAACGGACTCGGACATCTTGTCTCTCAGCTTGGGAATCTCGCGCGCAGTATTCAGGTTGGTTTTGTTCGAAGCTATGCAGCAGTGATCATTCTCGGCGCGCTGGCCGTGATCGGATACTTCATTTTTTACGGACTGAGACTGGTTGGATAGATGGACTTTATCACCGAAAATCTTTTAACGATCCTTATCCTGCTTCCCGTGGTCAGCGCGGTCGCCGTGCTGCTCCATCAAATGTTTTGGAAGAGCGAGGAGCAGATCAAGTGGATCACGCTTGGAATAACGGTTGTAGTGTTCCTGCTTTCGCTGGTCCTGTTGATCGATAAGGGCGTTGCTTCGGCCAGTGGGTTTTATTTCGAAAAAAGCGTCCCGTGGATAGCCTCGATAAATACGAATTACCACGTCGGGGTCGATGGGCTGAGCCTCTGGCTGGTGCTGTTGACCACCTTCATAATGCCGATCTCGGTGATCTCGACCTGGCATTCCGTAGAGAAGAGGCCGACCGCCTTTTACATCTTTCTCCTTTTGTTGGAAGCGGCGATGATCGGCGTGTTTATCTCGCTCGATCTGTTAGTTTTCTATCTTTTCTTCGAAGCATCGCTCGTCCCGATGTTTTTCCTCATCGGCATATGGGGCGGCGAGAATCGCATCTACGCCGCCATTAAGTTCTTTATTTTCACGGCCTTAGGCAGCCTCTTGATGTTGGCGGCGATCATCGGTCTCTATTACGTTGCAGCGGAACAGACAGGAACCGGCACCTTCGATTTTGTGATGATGGTCGAAATGATCAAGGCGGGCAGCCTCGGGTTCTCGGGTGCGTGGGCGACCACCGGCGCCTTGATGTTCTTTGCGTTTGCGATCGCATTCTCCATCAAGGTCCCGTTATTCCCGTTTCACACATGGCTGCCTGACGCACATACGGAGGCGCCGACCGCGGGTTCTGTGATCCTCGCCGCGATACTTCTAAAAATGGGGACGTACGGCCTGATGCGATTCAACTTTTCTCTCTTTCCAGATCAGAGTCGCGAGTTCGCATCCGTGTTCATCCTCCTTGGAGTGATCGGCATCATTTATGGCGCCCTCGTTGCGATGGTCCAGCCTGACATGAAGCGGCTCGTCGCATATTCGTCCGTTGCCCATATGGGTTTTGTGATCATTGGGATGTTCTCCTTCACTGAATGGGGAATGCAGGGCGCGTTGTACCAGATGCTTAACCACGGCGTATCAACAGGAGCACTCTTCCTGCTCGTTGGCTTCATTTACGATCGCCGTCACACGCGAATGATCTCCGATTTCGGCGGCCTCGCCCACGTAATGCCGATCTACGCGACGATCTTCGTTATCACTGCGATGTCGTCCATCGGGCTTCCATTTTTGAACGGATTTGTCGGCGAGTTTTTGATAATGCTGGGGATGTGGAAATCGACGATCCTGGAAATTACCGCCTCAGCAAACTGGAACTACATCGCAACAATGCTTGCGGGAACAGGTGTCATTTTTGCCGCTGTTTATTTGCTCTGGATGATCCAGCGGGTATTTTTCGGCAAGCTCACGAACGAGAAGAACAAAAGCCTCACCGATCTAAGTTGGCGAGAGATCGGGCTGTTTGTTCCGCTCCTGTTTTTGATGGTGTTCATGGGCGTTTATCCGCAGCCGTTCCTCGAAGAGTCCAAAGCTTCGGTCACTGAGATCCAAAAACGGGTTATGCACCAGGCCGGCGGCGAAGTTGAGCAAGCGGAAGTTGTTACGCCGCAAGAGTAGTTTTTAGTTATGGAATTGGTTGATCCAAATGTAAATGTTTGGGCTGTGATGCCGGAGACGGTCGTTGCCGTGACGGGCATTATCGTTATGCTTTACGATTGCATTTCCCCCAAACAGAAAAACGTCACCGGGGCGATCTCGCTGATCGGGCTGGCAGCGTCCGCAATACTGCTCGGTGTGATGTGGTCCGGCACGGGTTCCGTTCCTACCACGTCGTGGAACGGGATGATCGTCCACGACAATCTGCGGCTTAGCTTTTCGTTCGTTTTCCTGATCGTTTCTGCCATCACGATCCTTGTTTCGACCGTTTGGATCGAGCGCGAGGACGTACCCGCAGGCGAGTATCACGCGCTGCTACTGTTTGCCACATTCGGAATGATGTTCATGGCGTCAGGAAACGATATGGTCATCATCTTTCTCGGGCTCGAGACCCTCTCGATAGCCACGTACGTAATGGCCGGTCTAAGGAAAACCGATCTCAAGTCGAACGAGTCGTCGATGAAATACTTCATCCTCGGTTCCCTGGCCTCGGCCTTTCTCCTCTACGGAATGGCGTTGGTCTACGGGGCCACGGGTTCGACGAATATTACCGAGATCGCGTCGCGGATCGGAGCACCGAATTTCCCGGCGCTTCTGATCGTCGGCGGGGGAATGTTGATCGTCGGGTTCGGCTTCAAAATAGCGGCCGTTCCGTTTCATGTCTGGACGCCCGATGTGTATGAAGGAGCTCCGGCCGCGGTGACGGGGTTTATGGCTGCCGGTCCAAAAGCGGCGGCATTTGCATCCTTCCTTCGTGTTTTCATTTTCGGGTTTCCGATAATTGCCGGAGTGGGCGCGGCGAGTTCACTCCACGAATCGTGGATAAACGCCCTGGCGGTTATCGCGATCCTCACGATGACCGTCGGCAACGTCGCCGCGATCATGCAGGACAACGTAAAGCGTATGCTCGCCTATTCTTCGATCGCGCATGCCGGATACGCAATGGTCGGATTCGTCGGCGCAGGGATGGCCACGACATCCGCCGAGCGTGACGAGGCTATTGCTGCTGTCGCATTCTATCTGTTGACTTATGCGATCGCCACGCTCGGTGCATTCGGGATCGTTACGTTCCTTGGACAAAAGAACGACCGGCGAACAGATTTTGAGGACTTTAACGGGATCGGTTTTCGCTCGCCGCTGATAGCGTTCTCACTTTCGCTGTTCATGCTCAGCCTTTTGGGACTTCCTCTGACGGCCGGCTTCATAGGCAAGGTACTTGTTTTTCGCCCGGCGCTCGAGGCGGGAAGCATGCTGCTCACTATCATGGTGGTCGTCGCTGTGGTCAATACAGCGATCTCGGCTTACTACTATCTGCGGCTGATCGTCGTAATGTTCTTCCGCGAACGGACCACAGAATGGGTTGCACCAAAGATGCCCGCGGCATTCGCTGCGGTACTTTTGATAACCGTCCTGGGTGTGTTTTACTTCGGCATTTTCGGCGATCGGGCTATTCAGAAGTTTACTCAGCCGGTTGTGACCGCGGGTTCCAGCCCACCGGAATAAATGCAATTGGTCTCAGAGATGCGTGCCCGGCTCGCCGATCAATGGATCCCGCAGATCTATGAAGAAAAGATCCGAGTCGGCCGCACGCGCTCGTTCGACTTGCCTGTAAAACCTCGCGAAAACGACCCTCAGATACTTCACACGCTTTTGGGTGTAGAGTTGAAGATCGGAAAGGCCCGCGTCGCTTGTCCCGACCTTGCGACCGCCCGGTATCTCTCTGTTTTTGCACGACTAGGCTGTCCGAAAGTGGCGGTGCCGTATGATATCACCAGGCTGTCTGGCCTTGCCGACGAACTCGACAGCGCCTGGCATCGCATGCTGTTGATATTTCATGACGCGACAAAAACCGCGAATCCACAACAAAAAGGCCGACAGCGGTCTTCGCTGATTCGCTTTCTTCGTGAAGAAATAGTTAAGATCGGCGCGGGCTCGGCGATGCCGCTGTTCAACAAACCTACAAAGCAACGTCGAAATTGATAAAATTATCAAAGAAATAGCGAACTCGCAGTTTCGAGTTCATAAGATCGTAAGTTACTATTTATCGCTGTGTTAGACGCTGTGGCAAAAGAAGATGTGGTCGAGCAAATGCCGTTTCCGTATAATCGGCAGGCATTTTGCCGCTTCGAGCCGATAATCAAGTCCGTTCCCTTTGCGAAGGTTTTGATCGTCAACAGCCTTCTTCGATACGAGTCGGACCTGTCGAAACTCGCGCTTACTGAATGGAATGGCACGCTCGAATCGAAACTGAGATTTGAGAACAAGGTCTCGTCACTGGCCTGCAACAACATCGCTCAAAACGTCAACCGGCTTGTGCAGAATCCGAAAACGATGACGGTTCACTTTTCGGAGATCGAACAAGCGGTTAGAGACTTTCAGCCCGACGCGATCGTCATGAGCGGTACATACAGCGATTTTGATTATTACAGCCCCGCGCATCTAGAGGCCTTTCGAAAGTTTATCCGATCTACCACGATACCGGTTCTCGCGATCTGTGGTTCGCATCAATTGGTCGGGATGTCCTTTGGCGCGAATCTCAAGACGCTCGATGATCTCGAGCTCGCTGCCAAGCGATCGGATCGCGTCGTTGAGTATCAATATCGGTTCGTAAAGATCGTAGACCGGTCTGACCCTATTTTTGCGGGGATCGACGATGAAGTGGACGGTATATGGCAGGACTATACAAAAGAAGATGACATACTTCGAGTTTGGCAAAATCATGGCGTGCAGGTGGACGGCGTTCCAGACGGGTTCAAACTTCTGGCTACCTCCTATCGATGCAGGAACCAGATGATGGTCAAGGACTCTGAGAGACAGTTGATCTACGCGGTTCAGTTTCATCTTGAAAAATCGTTCGAGGACTGGTCGAAAAATCCGACTCGCTGGGAGCATCCAAACGAGTCTCGCGATGGCCGGATCTTATTTGAGAATTTCCTTCGCCTTGCTTTAGAACACAAAAACGCGACTCGGAACCAGCAGCGGTAAAGCGTTTTCTTGATCCGGGACGCATCCTCGTAGCCAAGCGAGAACAAAAAAAGGGGCTGTCATTTCTGACAGCCTCGAGTCGTTTTATTTCGGGTTCCTATTTCTCAGCGACGCCTTTGACGAAATTGCCCATGCCGCTAAGGCCGTTCGCGACGTTCTGGCTGTTATACATCAGGTCCGAGCCGCCGCCGCCGGAGATCTCGTAGTACGGCGGAAGATAGCAATCCAATTTGTTGGTTATAAACGGATTTGGCATGCAGCTATTCAGGCTCCAGGTATTATACGGAGCGACTATCATCATCCCTGCGAGTATGCCGTTACCTCCGCCGCTTCGTAAAAACCCGCCACCGTTGGTAGGGGTACGACCTCCGGTGATAAGAACGAGGCCGTTAAATCGGAACTGGCCCTTGAACTCAAGCTGTCCGGTAACCACAAGTATGCCGCCGCCGTCCTGACTTATCGTCACGTCACGGTCGACAAAAGTGATGCCGGTGGCGTTCGTCCAGTCTCCATAAACGCCGGATGTTGGCGGACTTGATGACGGTCCCCAGTAAGTCCCCGAAGCCTGGGCTGTCGCTTTCAATAGCTGAACCGTCCTATCGAGATTTCTTGGATTCTGCAGCCAAAACGGAAGTTCGTCAGCAACATTCTCAACCGTGCCGAAAACCTTGCCGTTGAAACCATTTACCGTGTTTTTCACTTCTTCTTTGTTCGTTTCGTTCGTCAGCCCTATCGGCGGTAGGAAGGCCTTCAGCTTTGTATCCTTACCCGAATAGAAGATCGGTGTGGAATTTCCGGGGGCGAAGACGAAGTCCAGCGCGGGAAGAGGCTTAGCAACACAGGGGAGAATTGGTATAACCTGAGTACACGGCGGGCCGATCAACGTCAGTGGTGACGGAGCCCCGATACCGTTAAAGTAATTCTTCTGGATAACCGTCTCAAGCTCCTTTCGGGCTCCTCTGGGGCCATAGCCCGTAGATCGGATCAATAACCTAGTAGGCTCGGGTTGTGTAATGCTTACGTTAAGGCTCTGGACCACGTCCGCGGCGGCCGATCCCACCAGGTATCCTGTCAAATACGTTCCGAATGGTCCGGATTGGCTGGCCGTCTCCTCCACTATACAGCCGGCGTTTGTCAAGGTCGTCAAACTCCCGAAACCCAGGAAAACCTGAGAATCGAACATATACGAAATATTTGGTCGATCGCAGTTGGGCGTACCTTGGAGTGCCGATCCAGGAGGGACGATGTACCCTCGTACTACAATGCTACTGTTTCCCGGTTGGGTAACCTGCATCACGAGTCTAAATCTTACCAGGTCATCACCTGTAGGAATGGTTCCGCCCGTTCCGGTATTCGTGAGAGTAAATGAACCAATATTACTGTTTCCGATCCCGGAAGTAACGTCAACGGTCTGGGTACCGACCGGAGGCGTATAGGTAATGGTTGTTGTGCCTCCTGGGCCGGTAAATGTACGCGAAGGAACATACACGCCACTGGTATCCATGATGCCACCAGACATCGAATAGCTGACGACACCTCCCGTATTATCAGGGTCCGTAACTGTTACGCTGTAGGCAAGACCGTCCCGTTCAGTATATGTGGCTTCGTCACCAAGGATTATCCGATCCGGAAAAGTTGCGCTGTATCGAAGCCATCTCGATAAACGGGGTTCATTTGGCGCATCATCAAGAGGCGATGTACACGTCGTTACGCCGCCTGACTGCGTACATGTCGCATTTGATGTGTCGCGGCGAACAGCCTTCAAATAACCGATCTGATTGCGGGGATCGGCCGCGGGATCCGGCGGCAGGGGAGTGGCGGACGCGTTTAGGAGCGGGCTGGGCCTGGGATTGTGACGCAGCGCATCGACCACGGACTGAATGCCGCTTTCCGCCGCGTAATAGGCTTGCTCTTCAGAGGTGGCGTCCGTAACATTCGCAGTGTTCGTCGAGGCTTCAAGTAAAATAGCTGTAACGCCGACGAGGAGTAAAAAGGAGATCATCAGGACCGTGACCAGCGCAGCCCCCCGCTCGCCTTCACGATCTTTTGATATATTTGCTGCCTTTGACTTCGTATCCATATCGATGTCTTGTCGCAAAAAGCTCTTAGTAGTTCTTCAGCATGTAATCCGAATTACGGAGAGTAACATCGGATGTGAGCACCACCGCATCGGGATTGACTTGGTTTATGACGTTTTCCAGGTTAACGGTGAGTGTTATGCGTACGCGGCCGGTATTTGCAGTCGGCGTGGCATTCGGACCGGTGGGTATCGGATTGGCACCAAAATAATCGAAATACTGAAATTGAACACTGCTTATCCGGTTTATGATGACCGAGGTCTGCGGAGTGCCCGGACCGAGGCCATTTGCATCGTGCCGAAGAATGGATTGTGTCGCGGGTTCCCAATAGTAGGTGACGTTCTCGCCGGGGTCGTTCAATAGGTCATTCGTATTCACATGATTCGAGTTGTAACGGAGAAGTTGAGCATTTGACCCGTTCATCAGGCCGTTGCTGACAAGTGCGTAGCCCGAGTTCGCGATCTCCCTGGACATCACATTGAGAGCCGCCTGGGTCGCAGTCAAGGCATCTGTCCTGCTGCTTTCCCTGGCGCGGGTGCTAAGCGAGCGTGAAAACATCGTCGTGACCAGGCCCATAACGAGGAGCATTATGGTCATCGTGATCACCATCTCGATGACCGAAAATCCGGTTTCGGTGTTTTTTTCTTTCACGGCCATATATTCCTAATTTGCTCGAACGCGCCTGAAAACCATGCGGATCTGGTTCGCCGTTACCCACTGTCCGTCCGCCCCCATTGGGATCACTTCCAAGGTAATTTCCTTGAAACCGACGCTCGTCGGGGTCGCATTGGTCTGTATCCCTGCTGTATTGGGATCATCATCGATCGAGGTCCGTACTTCATGTATGCTTCCGTCGATACCGCAACGGAATTCAGACTCTTTCACACCACCAGTCAAGTCACGACTTCCATTATCAGCGATAGGACATACGGGCACAGTATGCTGGTGAATGGTCGTATTGCTTACGGTTGCCGGCGTAAACTTTGCGCTTCGGAGAAGTTCGATCTCTCTTTGCATTACAGCCAGTGATTGTGACCGCTGGCTGTTGCCGCGGTTGAACTTCGTCGCATAGGTAAAAGCCGCGAAAACCCCCATCGAGGCGATGAAGAGGATCACGAGGGCGATCACCATTTCGATCAATGTAAAGCCATCTTGGGCTGATCGTTTGGAATTCGTGGATGCTGTAAACATAGACTTGATCCAATGTAGGAGATCAATATGGAATGCACGGGCTGTTCGCGTTCGCATTCACAAGTACATAGCAATTAGTGGTCGGGGAGACTTGATTAGTACTTGTGGGGGTCGGGAGCGCCTGCGGATTCTGGCCGGCGCGAAGCTCAGCTACGGTGCCTGAAGTTGAAACCGATATTCTTGTGATATCCGGCGATGCATCGGAACAATCACTGCAGATCGTAAAAAGTGGAGTCACACTGTTCCCAAGGCCATCGACCGTGGTAACCAATCCCCTGCGGTCGAACGCCAGAGTGACCGGATAACTCCACGAGTCCGAAACCCGGATCGTAGCATTAGTGCGGTCAGCAAAATTTACTGTTTTTGTTTCATCGGGCCGCATCGTTCCGTCGCCGTCGAAATCGAGCGAAACAGTGAACGAAGCCGGCCCGTTCAAAATGACCTTAGCGGTTTCGGTTGTTCCCTCGGCACGGCGTTTCACGGAGTCGAATCGGGCCCGTTCAAGATAGATCTTGAATTCGCGAGCCATCCGCTGTCTCTGAAGGTCTACGGGACTTGAACCCATCTGCATAAGGGCAAGCGTGGTCAATATCCCGATCATGACGAGAACGATGAAAACTTCAATAAGGGAAAATCCGCCCTGACGGCTTAACTTGTGGATTTTCATTATGTTACGCTCCGAAGGAACCTTAGGAATGGATGTGGAGTTACTGGTCTTATGCAGCAAGCTGCCTCAATATTTGTAGCACAATACTTTAGACACCGTCAATATATGTTTGTACGTGTTAAACACCACGTATAAAAGAAAATCGGATTATCAGCTAGTTTCCAATAATCCGAATCCGCGGCGCCGAGCTCTTCGGAGCTAAGCAAAGCATTCTGCAGGAACATTTTCCATCGTGTTCGTTATAAGCGTATCCACCACCTTATTAAAATCGCCCCCCGTTTCTTCATATATACGCAGTTGCTCATCGGCAGACGTTCCACGCTCGAGCATATAGTGAATATGGTCCATTTCCCTGCGCGAGCCAAGTGGCTCGACAACCTCGTCTACGAACTCAAGCAGCTCGCGGATAAGGTCACGCACGGGCACCTCTTTCTGTTTTCCAAGGTCGAGTAACAACCCATCGAGCCCGTAGCGTATCGCGCGCCATTTGTTTTCGAGGATCAGCCGGCGGTGGTAAATACGAAAACCGAGATTGCTGTCGATCAGCATGTGGAGCTTGGCGACGATCGCCTGAAAAAGCGCGGCGATCGCGATGGTGTCATCTACGCGAGTGGGAATATCACAGACTCGAAATTCGAGGGTCGGGAATTTATGATGCGGCCGCAGGTCCCACCAGATCTTAGATCCGTCCTGGATGCAGTTCATTTTGATCAGGAGGTCAACATAGCTTTGGTATTGCTGATGCGATTCAAAATGATCGGGAATTTCTGTTCGTGGGAACTTTTTAAACACCTCCGATCTGTACGACTTCAAGCCTGTATTGAATCCAAGCCAAAATGGTGACGACGTTGTAAGGGCCAGTATGTGCGGCAAAAAATATCTGGCAGCATTCATTATCTGAATGCGGCGTTCAAGATCGGGGACGCCGACATGAACGTGCAACCCAAATATCAACAGCGACCGGGCCACCATCTGCAACTCGTCAACGAGGAGCTTGTAACGATCGCCTTCGTAGATCTCTTGTTCTGACCACTTCGAGAACGGGTGTGTCGATGCGGCGACGATCGCCATTCCCTTTTTTCTCGCCAGCCCGGAAATTATGCACCTGAGTGTGGTGATGTCTTCCCGAGCCTCCTGAATGTTTGCGCAGACGCCGGTTCCGACCTCGATCATCGACTGGATCATCTCCGGCTTGATCTTCTCGCCGAGAAGAAGCTTGCCTTCATCGAGAATCTCGGACACGTGCGATTTCAGCTCGCGCGTTTCCGGGTCAACGATCTGGAACTCTTCTTCGATCCCAAGCGTAAATTGTTCAAACATTGACACTAAACCTGCCTATACATCGGCGACAACTGATACCGATCTCCGTCCGGTCATGACTCACGCCGACCGAAAATAGTGGTCTTTGAAGGTTGTAACAATCTTAACTTAGTTCTTTGTGTTTCCGTAATTACGGACTCGATCAGAATTCATCTCATTCGCGATTCGAATGAATTCACGGGCCGCGTGGGAGAGAACCGCATTTTTGCGATACACAATGTTGAGTTTGCGGGTCAGTTTTAATTCTTTGACGCTTAGACCGCAAAGACGTCCGGAAACTATCTCCGGCACCGCTGTCAACCGGGGCACGAGTGCGATCCCAACGCCAGACTCAACAAGGCGTTTGATGGCTTCGAGCGATGGAAGTTCTACCGCGATATTGAGTTTTACATTGTGTCGATCAAAAGCTTCGATCACGTTTCTCCGATACGGCGAACGCGCGTTATGGGCAATAAATGATTCGTCCGCGAGATCGCTGATAGAGAGTTGGCTCTTCGCCGCAAACTTGTGATCGCGCGAGGTGATCAGTATTAGCTCGTCAGTTCCGATATCCACGGAAACTATCCCGGGATCCTTTGGCTTGAACGAAAGGACGCCGAGTTCGACGTCGCGGGACGCGATCTCTTCGGGGATCCGACTCGCTACGCCCCGGCGTACTTCGATCTTCACTGACGGGTGCCTGTTCTGAAACTTGGCAATTATCGGAAGCACAGCAAAGACGGTGTGTTCGTTTGCACTCAGGCTGATCTTGCCGAACTGCACATCGCGCAACTCCTCGATAGCCAACGCCGCATTTTGACGAAGATTAAGGATCTGCCTCGCAAATTCGACCACCACATTGCCTGCGTCTGTTAAGGTGCCGTCCTTGGATGACCGGTCAAACAGGCGTTCCCCAACCTCTTTCTCCAGGCGTCTGATCGATTGGCTTACCGCGGGCTGGGTCCGCCCGAGCACGTCCGCTGCGCGTGAAAAACTCTTTTCTCGTGCAACGGTCACCAAAACTTCCAATTGATTTATATCCATCCGGAATAAATTTAGTGTACGTTATCGAGCGCCAAATTACATAAGCACATCGTAAGGGCATACGAATAAAGACGCGCCGTCATTGTTTGACACCAATATGTCCTGCGACTAACATTTATCCAATAGGAACGGTACTTCAAATTAGTCAATTTCCCGCTCACGATATAGAATAGTCAGGTTATCCCTTATTCCGAATCTTCTTTTCACCTTATGGGCTTTTCGACAATCGCAATTCATGCGGGAAACGAACCGGATGTTGCGACAGGTGCGGTGAGCGTACCGATATACCAGACCTCGACCTACGCTCAGGAATCGCTTGGCAAAAACAAGGGATACGAATACGCGCGAACTCAAAATCCGACGCGCGCGGCTTTGGAAAGGAATATTGCCGCGCTGGAAAATGCCCGATTTGGGTTTGCTTTTGCGTCAGGTATGTCAGCGATCGACGCGACATTAAAATTGGTGAAGTCGGGCGATCACGTGATCCTTGGTGATAACACCTACGGGGGGACGTACAGGTTGTTTTCGAAGATCCTGTCCAATTACGGGGTCGAGTTCGATCTTGCCGATACGTCGAAGGTCGAAGATCTCGAGCCGATATTCAGGCCCAACACTAAGATGGTCTTCGTTGAAACGCCGACGAATCCGGTCATGACCGTAACCGATCTGGCGGCGGTTTCAAAGCTTGCCCATGGGAATGGAGCAAAAGTGGTTTGCGACAACACGTTTATGTCGCCCTATTTTCAGAAGCCTCTCGATCACGGCGTCGATGTCGTCGTCCATTCGACCACAAAGTACCTGAACGGCCATTCGGACAGCGTCGGCGGCTTTGTGGCGCTGAACGACGAGAAGGATGCGGAATGGATAAAGTTTGTCCAGAACAGTGTTGGAGCCATACTTTCACCCTTCGATTCATTCCTCGTGCTTCGGGGAACCAAAACTTTGGCCGTGCGTATGGAGGCCCACGACAAGAACGGCCGTGTGGTTGCAAATTTTCTCGCCGAGCACCCTCGTGTTCAAAAAGTTTATTATCCGGGGCTCGTTTCCCATCCGCAGCACGAGCTCGCGAGCCGTCAGCAGACGGGATTTGGCGGCATGGTTTCCTTTGAGACTGGAAGCCTGGATAGCGCAAAAACGGTTTTGGAGAACGTCAAGCTTTGTACTCTGGGCGAAAGTTTGGGCGGGGTCGAAACATTGATATCGCATCCGGCAACGATGACACACGCGTCGGTACCGACAGAGACCAGGGATAAGCTCGGTATTACGGATGGGCTGGTGCGCATCTCGGTCGGGATCGAGGACGTCGAGGACATAATTGCCGACCTTGACCAGGCTTTAAGTTAGAATATTGATTTTCGGGAGCAGCACGGGCGCGCCGGTCCGGTCTGCATAAAGAAACACCGACGTAAATTTATGTCAGTTGTCGAAGTGCATGCGACCTCGCATGTGGGCCGTGTCCGACGCGGCAACGAAGATAATTACCTGCTTTTGAGCGTGAGCCGATCACGCGCGTGGACGAGCGCGCAAAGTGACGGTGAATTCGTGATCGAAAGTCAAAGCTTTGACGTAGACGATAGCGGTGTTGTCCTTGCTGTATCGGACGGGATGGGCGGTGCGCTTGCCGGCGAGGTAGCAAGCAAGCTTGCGGTCGAGAGCGTTTGTGAGCGGCTTCTGAATGAAGACCCTGAAGAAACGCTGACACCCGAGGCGTACGAATATGATCTGATCTCGAAGCTCTATAACGCCACGCTATACGCCAACCATCTCGTTCACCAGCAGGGCCGGACCGACCCGCAGTTTCAGGGGATGGGAGCGACATTTACCGGTTTGGGTGTCACTTCGCGAGGCGTCGATATCATTCAGGTCGGAGACAGCCGCGCATATTTAATTCGGGACGGGCGTATTTACCAGATCACAAAAGACCAGTCGCTCGTACAGCAATTGATCGACGCACAGCAGATCTCGGCTGAAGAGGCCGAAACTCATACCCTCAAGAACGTTATCCTGCAAGCTCTGGGCGCGCAGAACGAGATCTATCCCGTTTCGGCGCGACTCGCACCGAACCGCGGCGACGTGGTTTTGCTTTGCAGCGACGGTCTTTCGAATAAGGTCCAGGCTGCTGAGATGCAGCGGATCATTGTCGAAAATATGGATTCGCTTGAGATGGCCTGTGCCGAACTAGTGACGGAAGCCAATGAGAACGGCGGTGAGGATAATATTACAGTTGTTCTGGCCAAACTTCTCGGGGATGAGCTTCCGGAGCCTTCGGGCGAAGACGTCCAGTTAGAGTTGATCGAGCTTGGGAATATTCACGACACTGCAGATCAGGATACGGCCGAGATCCTTTAGTCACTTCGCCACTCTGGCAGTTCTTTCTTCACCGGCTTCACATAGATCGACGATCCTTTGACGCTCACTACCTCGACCTTCTCACCTTCTATCAGCTTTACGTCTTCGTCTGCCGGAAATGCGGTCCAGACAGATCCGTAGACGCGGACCGCGCCCTCGTCCATCGCACCGCTGCTCCCGATAGTCACCGTCCCGATCTGCCCGGGCAGCGAGTCGACACCCATCTTCATTTCCGCTTCTTCCTGATGCCACATGTACTTCGCAAATATTGTTCGCGACATCACTGTCAGACCGATCGAAACGATCGCAAAGATACCGAATTGCGCTGGAATACCTACGCCCAGCATTGCTGCGAATGCCGCCGCGAGTGCTCCGAGCCCGAACCAAAAAAGCACGAAGCCCATGGTAAAGATCTCAGCGACGATCAGCATCACGCCGAGAATGACCCAAAGCAGCCACGCGTATTGTTCCATATGTTCGTACGCCTATCGCCGAAATGATAGCACAGGGTGTTCACATTCAGTGTCTTTCGATCTTTTTTGATTGCACCTGCCCTATGCTAATCTCGTCTCGTGCTGGGGTGGCGGAATTGGTAGACGCCCAGGACTTAAAATCCTGTGCCCTTAGGGGCGTGCGAGTTCGAGTCTCGCCCTCAGCACCACACCTCCTCGAAAGGCAAAATTCGAAAAGCAAAAATTCTAAGGGTTATGTTGGAAAGTAAAATTCGAATGAGGCTCGCTCAGATTGCTTTAGCGGTTCTCGCTTTTGTCTGCATTGCCGAAGGCTCCGGCGTTCCATCGTCTGAGCTTCAACGCTGGGAACAACAGGCTCGAAACGTGACCATCACTCGCGACGATTGGGGCATCGCACACGTGGTTGGAAAAACGGACGCCGACGCCGTTTTCGGTGCAATCTATGCGCAGGCGGAAGACGACTTTAACCGCGTCGAGACAAATTACATGACGGCGCTTGGCCGCACGGCCGAGGCCGAGGGCGAATCGGCGATCTGGCGTGATCTTAGACAAAAACTCTTTATCCAAACGGACGAACTGAAAAAGAATTTTGCGGAAAGCCCGCCTTGGCTGCAAAAGCTAATGATCGCCTGGGCCGACGGTCTGAATTTCTTCTTGGCTAAGCACCCTGAGATAAAGCCGAAGGTCATCACGCGATTCGAACCCTGGATGGCTCTCAGTTTTACCGAGGGCAGCATCGGCGGCGATATAGAAACGATTAATCTCGCGCGCCTGCAGGCGTTTTATGATGCGCCGTCACAGTCTGTCGCGGTCAACGAAACCGAGCCTGAAGACACTGAGCCGCGTGGATCGAACGGCATCGCCATCGCGCCGAAGAACACGGTCAATAAACGCGCGCTGTTGCTCATCAACCCTCACACGTCCTTCTTTTTCCGCTCTGAGCTGCAGATGACGAGCGGAGAAGGATTGAACGCATACGGCGCCTCCACCTGGGGACAGTTCTTTATCTATCAGGGATTCAACGAACGCCTAGGCTGGATGCACACGTCTAGCGCAGTGGACGCGATCGATCTTTATACCGAGTCGGTTTTCCAAAAAGACGGACGCTATTTTTACAAGCATGGCAGCGAAGAGCGTCCGATGATGACGTCTGTTGTTAGAATCCCTTACAAGACACCGAACGGTATGAGCGAGCGCCTATTCACGGTTTATCGAACGCATCACGGCCCGGTTATCCGCAAAGCCGCCGATGGCCGTTGGGAATCGATCGCCTTGATGCAGGAGCCGGTCAAGGCGTTGATGCAGTCGTATGGCCGGACGAAGGCGACGAACCTAGCCGAATACAAAAAGGTGATGGAGTTGAAAGCGAATTCGTCCAACAACACGCTGTATGCAGATGCTGACGGAAACATTGCGTATTTTCACGTAAACTACGTGCCGCGACGCGATCAGAAATTTAACTGGAGAATGCCGGTGGACGGCAGCGATCCTAGCACCGACTATCGCGGTATTCACGATTATGCCGAATTGCCGCATCTCATTAATCCTGCAACTGGCTGGGTATATAACACCAATAATTTCCCCTGGTCGGCAGCCGGGCCGAGCAGTCTGAAGCAGGCCAACTATCCTTCATACGTCGACGCCGGAAGCGAGAATGCACGTGGTATTCATGCGATCCGGGTGGTCGAAAATCGTAAAGATTTCACTCTTGAAAAATTGAACGAAGCGGCATTTGACAGCTACCTGCCATGGTTCGAAAAGCCGATCCCGGCACTCGTGAAAGCATGGGACGCGACGTCCGCTGCTGATCCGTTGAAAGCGAAGACCGCGGAACAGATCGCTGTACTTCGGAAATGGGATTTGCGTTGGGGAGTCGATTCTGTTCCGACCTCGCTTGCTATTTTTTGGGCTGAGGAGGGACAGCGACGTCTCGGGGGAGATGCTAGCCGTGCCGGCCTGATAGTAAGCGAGTTCATTGCAACCAGGGCCACTCCTTCTCAGTTGCTTGAGGCGTTGGCTGCAGCATCCGACAAGCTTACTGCCGATTTCGGTAAATGGAACACCCCTTGGGGCGAGATCAACCGATTTCAGAGATTAACTAACGATATCGTTCACCCTTTCACCGATGAGGGACCAAGCATCCCAGTTGGTTTTACCTCGGGAAACTGGGGTTCGCTCGCCTCCTTTGGAGCGCGGCCATTTAAGGGATCGAAAAAATGGTATGGCACGAGCGGCAACAGTTTTGTCGCCGTGGTCGAGTTCGGCAAGACAGTACGAGCAAAAGCAGTGACAGCAGGTGGCGAAAGCGGGGACCCGAGATCGAAACATTTTAACGATCAGGCCGGGCGGTACGCGACTGGGAACCTTCGTGAGGTGTACTTTTACCCGTCTCAGCTCAAGGGCCATACCGAACGCATGTACAATCCCGGGAATTGATCACGTTTGGTACGCCGCTTGCGATGACCATCGGGATGACATCGATGTACCGAACAATCTTTTTACTCTCAACTTTACTTACGTCGCTTCCTGCAGCGGCTACGGCCCAGAATCCGTCGGTCCTGAGACAGGCGGAGCGGGTTACCGGCGACAGATTTGCGGTGGCGACAAGAACGCCGCGCGGAGCTAATATTTTTGCGGTGAGGACTCCTTCAACCGCGATGCTTAATGCAATAGACAACGGGCTAACCGACTTGTTCACCGTTGCACGAAGGAATGGTTACAGAAACCGGCTTAATTATTCGGATTACAGCATCTTCATTGCCAATGCTGACCGCACAAGAAACGGTCCAACGTATTCGCCGGACATTGCGGTCGGTGCAGCGCAGTATGCGGGCTCTGTATACGATGCGGGCGGCTACGTACACGCCGCCGGAATGGTGGTCGCCCGGAATCCGATGGCATTCGTCATAGCCGAGCACACGGCCGACTACCCACGCGTTTCCAATGTGGTTCGATACGAGGGCGAGCATCTAGTCCTGTACCATAATGACCGGCAGCGCTTCGCGGCCACGGCAGACCACAGCAAGGGCGGCGGCCATCCTATCCTTCAATGACGCCCGAAATAGTATGCGCGATATCCGAAAATGTTGACCCTCAGCCCCTGATATACCGGCCCAAAATCGGACATTCCCCGCTAAAAGGCCATTTTCAAAGCGTCCTCTTTTTCTATGCAACTGCGGCACGGCCTTTGCAATCCAATGCTGCAAAGCTTGGCCTTTGGATTTATCCGCGGCCATTATGAAAAAGCCTGGTGTGAAGGGGAGAGCGCACCGGGCTTTTTCTGCATTATGGCTTTACCGTTGCGACACGAGCCTTCGTCACCAGTGTGCGGACCTCGTGAGCCAGAGTCGGAGCGTGATAAGGAATCCCGTCCTTGATCGTCCATTCAATCCCGCCGGACCTGACCGCCTTACCGTTACGGATCAGTTCGATCCCGGTCGGATAAAGCACTTTTAGATTCTCCAGCGGATTTCCATTCACGACGATCAGGTCCGCCTTGTAACCGGCACGAACACGGCCAAGTGTGCTTTCCTGTCCGAGGATCTTTGCATTGTTTACAGTCGCGTGCTGGATCACCTTCAAGGTGTGAAACCCTGCTTCCTGGTGCAGCTCCAGTTCGCGGAGCAATCCGAATCCGTACATCTGGTAAATGAAACCGGCATCTTCGCCTACACCTATAAGGCCACCGCGTTTTTCAAATTCGTACAGGGCCTTCATCCAGATCCGATAGTTCTCTTTCCAAAAGGCCTCGTCGGTCGACGTCCAGCCGATAAAGTACGAACCGTGATTCGCGGGATTCGGTTTGAAATATTCCTCGAGGACTGGATGGAGATATTCCCTGAACGCTGGGTTCGTCTGTGCTTTGTCCAGATCGCGCGATGCCTCGTAAATGTCCAGCGTAGGATTCCACGCGACGCCGGCTTCGATCATCCCGTCGAAGACCTTCATCAGCCGTTCCCAGTTCGCTTCGCGCCATAGTCTGCCTGCATATCGAAACCGATCGACCTCGTCGTTGTAGTTGTATGTTGACGGAAAATTCTGCCTGCCGCTTTCGATCGCAGCGTCGGGAATGCCGTACCAGTGCTCGATACTCGTCGTTCCGAATTTGATGTCGTCCCACGCATTCGTTTCTTCAACGCCGGTGTGATGTGCGACGCGCATTCCCTGCTTTTTCGCTTCGTCCATCATCGCCGCCATCAGGTCGCGGTCAATGCCGAAGAGCTTGATGCCGTCGTAACCGGCGGCTTTAATATCGCGAACCCGAGCTCGCGCACCGTCGGGCGTCCGCGGCCAATTCCCCCCTTGAAAGCTCGCATATGCAAAGAGGCGCGGAGAAGCGATCTGGCCCGCCGCGCTTTCCGTGCGCCACTTGAGTGTTTTGTCTGACGCGAGCACGTCACGCACTGTGGTTATTCCGCACGCTAGCCAAAGCTTCATGCAGTATTCGACCGGCATTGGCTGTCCGCCGCGACCGTCATGGGTGTGTCCGTGAAGGTTGATCAGGCCCGGAAGAACATACTTCCCCGCCGCCTCGATATCCAGGTCGCCCGGCGCAGGACGTCTTGCGCGTCCCTCCTGCGCTGCGACGGGATCAATGCCCACGATCTGCGTTATAAGATCGTTCTCGATCACAATATCGTACGGCCCCGCCGCCGGCTTTCCGCTGCCGTCAACGACAATCGCATTACGAACCACGATGCGTTTCAGACGTTTCCCCGAGAACGATACGGGATTTGTTTGAGCAACAATCGACGAAACAAAAGATACGCACAACAGGATTGCAACGATGAAGCGAATCATAGAATTTTTTTGTGTGGCTTGGTGTGATTTCGTAGTTTCCATCTTGGTTCAGGAATGGAACCACGAAAGCACACGAAACATTGTGTTTGAATTCATCCGAAATTTACACCAATGTGGAAGGTAAGGCAAACAAAGGTCCTTTTTGCCGTTTAACCGCGACTATGCCAAAATATCGTTTTTATTCTAAACAGGAAGGTTAATAATGACTGGACGAAATAAGGTTACGGTCGTTGGCGCTGGAAATGTAGGTGCGACGGCCGCTCATTGGATAGCAAGCAAGGAACTTGCCGATGTCGTTTTGGTGGATATCGTGGAAGGAACGCCGCAGGGCAAATCGCTCGATCTTGCGCAAGCGGCTCCGATCGATGGTTTCGACGTAAAGCTCGTCGGCGCGAACGGATATGAGGAAACGAAGGATTCTGACGTTGTGATCATAACCGCGGGGCTGCCTCGCAAACCCGGCATGAGCCGCGATGATCTTTTGAAAACGAACTCGGACATCGTCAGCGCGGTCACCGAAGAAGTTGCGAAGTATTCGCCGAACGCATTCATCATCGTCGTTTCAAAC
>DATFEW010000127.1:0-17101 GCA_035250805.1 Pyrinomonadaceae bacterium | reverse complement strand
GCCTAGCGACGACGCATGTCACGGGCTGACAAACATTGATGATAAAGTTCGCGAAGTTGGGAACGATGTAAACGCGTCCATAAATAACGATAACGGCCTCAAGAATCAAAGGGATGGAACCCCGCCCCCGGCCAAAGGGCCAAACTTTAAGTATCGGGTCGGTAAGGCCGGAACGGGGAGCTTCGAGCACGTCGTTGTTGTTATCGAAGGGAAGATAAGCGATGGACATCCAGGGAATCAACCCGCAAGGCTTATGAGAGATCTAGCGCATTTGATCCAAAAAAATGTGAAGAGTGGGTGTGTGTATAGGATCGTATTTGTACCTAAAGGAACTCTCCCAGCCAGCGACACGGCACTCGTTGATTTTGAGAAGATTCAGGGGTTTGAGTGGTCTGCTTGTGAATGGCCGAACGTGGCGTGTTCCAACGGCGAGTGCAAACCAAGTTGTGATGGCATTCCGATGGGAACGCCGAAGCCGGCCCCATCCCCGACTGCACCGCGGGGTAACAATAATTCGAACGCTAACTCGAATCGGCCAGGAAATCCCTGACGAATTTGGTCAAGCGGAGTCTGCAATGATAAAGGCACAAGATGGAACTGCGACCGCCAGGCGGCCGCAGTTTTCTTTTTCGGTTAGGTGGTGATACTAAAACTCAACCATATTCCGCCTTATAGATCGGAGGGATGAACATGGATACTTCGCGAACAGGAACTGTTAATAAGATCAGCTTACGGACGGGCAGGCCGGACGATGCGGAGGCGCTCGGGCGGATATGCTATGAAGCCTTTGTGGCGATCGCTGAAGCACATAGTTTTCCGCCGGATTTTCCGGCTCCGGAGGTTTCAACCGGGTTGATCTCTATGTTACTTTCGCGGCCCGATGTTTATTCTGTCGTCGCTGTGAATGCACAGGGAAAAACGGTTGGGAGCAACTTTTTATGGGAATCAGATACGGTATCAGGTGTCGGGCCGGTTACCGTGGATGTAAATGTTCAGAACTCATCCTATGGCCGTGCCTTGATGGAAGATGTGATCCGGCGGTCGGATGAGCAGGGGCATCCTTCAATTCGGCTGGTTCAGGCAGCGTTCCACAGCCGATCGCTCTCGCTCTACACAAAGCTTGGTTTCGATACCGTTGAGCCGCTTTCGAATATTCAGGGTGCACCACTCGGAATAAAGATAGAAGGTTACACTGTCCGCAAAATGACTGCCTCGGATCTGGAGGCGGTGGATGCGGTAGCGTACCGCGTGCACGGGCATACGCGGCATAATGAGGTTTCCGGTGCGATAGAGCAGGGGACTGCGTATGTGGTCGAGCACGGTGGCCGTATCACGGGGTACACGACCGGCGTCGGGTTTTTCGGTCACTCGGTCGGCGAAACGAACCTGGATCTCCAGGCGTTGATCGGAGCTGCGGAAAATTTCCCCGGACCCGGATTCCTCCTGCCCACACGAAACAGCGAATTGCTACGGTGGTGTCTGTCCCGCGGGCTTCGAATCGTACAGCCGCTGACGCTGATGAGCCGCGGCCTCTATCAGGAACCGCGCGGTGCATTTTTACCGTCGATCTTGTTTTGATCCCTCGGCGCAATTTTGCCCGCGCCAAGTAGAACCACTACATCGGCGCGGGCCCTTGGGGGAATTTGTCCGCACGTTGTCCGCGGACTAGTCTATAGACGGTCGTTTTCGCAGCTTTTGCCCAAAGTATGATAGTTCACCTAGCGAATCAGAGTGATGTCCATTCGTTCGTCTGAAGAAGGTGGTTTCCCCACTGAAAGGTTTCCGCATGCGTTGCAACAATACGTACGGCGCGAAGAGAGCCATAGCCGGTGACCGTGTTGGGATCGATCCACCATCCGGCACTTGAATCCCAAAGCTTCAACCGGCCTCCGGACCCGACCACGGAACAGCCCTCGTGATAGATAACATCGTCACCGATCCACGTCGGGGCAGTGTCATTCTTGTCGCAGCCTGATCGCCATTGCGCAGTTGCACAAGGTGAAAATTCCTGGACGAGCTGTGTCCGAAATGCCTTTATGCCACGCCGGGTAAACGCCTCGTGCGCCAAGGTGGCATGGACGCCGCAGTCCAGCTTCGACCTCTTAAGGATCTCGCACCAGTAGATCGGGTATTTGCCCGGTCCCCATTCGAAACGTTGCCTGATCCACCGCGGTCCAGCCTCCAGTTTGCCGCCATTGAGAGCGGAAAAGTCGGTGTTGCCAACCCATTCCCGAACATACTCGCAACATATGCGCCCATGATGAGAGATCTGCGCGGGGCGCCACTCCTTCCACTGCTCAAATACCTCCTTAGGCGCAGCTGATATCGTCACATGCTCCACAGCAGTCTCGGTTATTTCTCTACCCGCATCCAAATACATAACTCATACTCCTGTCGTAGGCTCCAGCATCACAAAATACAAAAACGTCACCGGCTTTTACGTCTTCCGGCAACTCAACATCTCTGGCAACAATATCGTGCTCCATACAAAGCCGGCCCAGCAGAGTGGAATTTCCTCTCTTCAGCTCCCGCCATTCTTTCGAAACTTCATTTTTTGCGACGATCCGATGGGGATGAAAGAAATGCATCGGAAGCTCGGCGATCGAGCCATCCATAACAGCCTCGCACGAACCGCCGAGATATTTCCTTATCTCCAGTACGCTCATTGCCAACGCCATTGTTGGCTGTGCGATAGCTTTCCCGGGTTCGGCGATCACCTCCGTCACGCCGGAAAGGCTTTGCGGAATGAGCTTTAAAAGGTCTGCGTACTCCGAGCCGTTGTCCCGCCGTATGTCTTCCGGATCCCAACCGCCGCCGATATCCAGAGTTTCAACGACCCGGCCTGAAAAGGCCTCGATCGATCCGCACCATCGCAGCATTGACTTAAAAAGATGTCGCCATTGACGGACGCCGATATTGCTGCTCGCCATGTGGAAATGAATACCGAACGGTATCGAACGAGGAAGTTTTCGAATGCTGTTTATCAGCGTTTCGAACAGTTCAGGCGAATCAATTGGAATGCCGAAACGCGACACGATGTTCGGGGTGCGTACCCGGATGCCGATCGTTTGCGCCCGGAGTTCGCCCGAATCCAGCTGCGCCGCGACATCGCCGAGTTCCTCGACCGAATCGCAAAAGATCGCGTGAAATTCTCCGGTCGGCAGTTCGTCGCGCCGCCACCATTTTGCCGGGCCATTCAGAACGATCCGGCCGGCATCAAAGCCGCACTCTGTTGCTTTTCTAGCCTCGAGCGGGCTGATCGCCTCGGCAAGAAATCCGGATTCGAGCGCCAGGCGCAGCAGCCGCTCATCAGGATTCGTTTTGATGCTGTAAGCGTGCGTGATCTTTAGGTCCTCGGTTTCGACTTGCCCGATCAGAGCAGCGTTCGCGAACATCTTACGCGCGGTATTGGGGAAAAACAGGCTCGCGGGCGTTTGTACGTTTCTGAGATCGATGTTCTGAAGGTCGTCCAAATAAGAATCCGGAATATCGTCCGAGATTTCCGGCATCGGAATACGATGCCCGTTGCTCTCTGAGTTTGGCGTGTTGCGATCGTGTAGTTTCTGTGCGAATTCAATAAGTCCCGAAGGATGTTTCATCGAATGGCCGATGCCGCCCCCGTAAGGTTCAGCGAGCGGTGAAAGCGGAAATTCTTCTCTTACAGGAACCTCCAGAACGACCCGCGTGAATTGCCCCGATTCGGCGGGCAAATGCAATGCACTGTGACCCGTGGCTTCTTCGACGAGGATCGCCGGAAGGTTGCGGCCGGTGATCGTCGAACCGTGTACCCATGCCGGAAAGCGTGGATTAACCTCCAAAAGCCACAGTTCGTCCTCGGCATCGCGAACCATTTCGAATTCGGCCCCTCCGGTCCATTTCAGCTTACGGATGGTTTTTCGAAGGGAATTGAGGATCGACGGCTCGACCGGAAGTGCATCACCCGCCCAGGTTTTCCCAAGCTCGGTCAGATCGCGCTTTTTCATATGTACACAATCCAGTAGCTCGCCTCGGTAAGCGCATAGCATGAAGGATTCTTCATAGCCTGTGACGTGCGCCTGGAGCGACAGCGTCTCCGTTGCCCATGCGGACGAAAGCACCGAGCGCCAACGACATAGATCCGACCAGTTCGGTGTTCGGATCGCTTCGTAATAAGGCCCCTTGAGCCATACTTTCCAGTCGTATTTTCGACAGAAAGCGTGCAGATCCCAATCGGAAACGTTGGTCGTTACAAATTCCGGGATGCTAACCGGCAAGCCAGTGTGGGCGGGAATGGCGGGCTTTGCCACGGCCGCCAGCGCACGCTTGTTCGGCGTCAACAAATTTGGATGACCGTCGGGAAATATCTCGGCAAGCCACATGATCTCCAGATCGATACTGGATATCCAGAAAGCGCCATGATCAAGCCGTGAACGGATCTCACGAGCGTGAAGATCCAGGTCCAGTTCGTTCCACGGACGCTGGAGCCAAATGTCATCAAAATCCTGCCAATGAATTCCTGAGCATCTATTCGAATACTCGACGCCGACCAATTCTGCGTCGGGAAAACCCTGTCGCAAGGACCGCGCGATACCGACACCGGGCTGTGGGTTTGTGCCGGAGTACAAACCGCTAATGTAGATCGTTAAGTTTTTCTTCATCCCTACCCTTGTTCGTCAAAACTCGCCCAATAAGAGGGCGTCGAGGCCGCGTTGAATTTCGGCCGCGGTATTTTTGCCTTTAGCTCGTCGGTGAACACCCCGTCCACACGGATGCTAAAAGTGAGATCTTTCACCGCTTCGCTGCCGTGAAACTGATTTACGGTATCGAACCAGGCACTGTAACCTTCGACTAGTTTTTTTTCGCCGGTTGAGTAGTTGAGCATATAGAACGGCTTTTCTCGGTTTGTGCGAAACCATAGAAAATCGTGAAGTACCTCAGTTTCCGTGTGGTCGCGATGTGCGGGCACCTCCCTCGGCTGGTCGTCGTACATTATCAGCATCCGGCCCGTGGACTTGAAAGGAAGCGTCTCGATGAAGTCCATGAGAAGCGCGAACTCTGCAGCCGCGGCGGAGCGATGCCAAACATCGGGACGATCAAGATCGAAATAACTGTCAGGCAGTTCCGATTCTGAAAGATATATCATTCGCGAACCCGGGCGTCCGGCGATATCCTCCTTGAGCGTGTACGGCCCGGTGTAAAACTTCGGATCCGTACCCTGCGTAATTCGCCGTTTAATGCGCTCGCGAATGTAGCTATCCAGTGACCTGAGCCGCTGTACGTCGATCAGGCCATCAAACGATTTGTAACTCGGATACTTTATGCGTGCGTCCACCGGGGCCAACCGCGCGGCACCGGTGGGCGGCAAAGGAGATGTTTCAATCGTTTCAGCTTGGCGTGCCATTGATCTCCTCCTTTTCCAAGGCCCAGACGGCTGGGGTCGAAGCGGGGTTCTCATTCAAGTACGGGATCCGTCGACGGAACTCCTCATTGAAGCGTCCGTCTACTCGCACGCTGAATGTCAGGCCATCGGCTGCGTCGCTTCCATGGTACTGGTTGACTGTATCGAACCAAGCGCTAAACCCTTCGACGTACTTTTTTTCTCCGCTGAGATGATCCAAAAGGTAGAACGGCTTGTCTTTATTGGTTCGAAACCAGATGAAGTCGTGACAGATATCCGTGGACTCGTGATCACGATGAGCGGGCACGGGCGTTCCTCCCTCGTCATAGATGAGCAGGATTCGTCCCAACGACTCAAAAGGAAGCGTGTCAATAAAATCGATCAGTAAAGTAAACTCGGAAGCTTCCTCGGTCGGGCACCAGAGTTCCGTCCGGTTAATGTCGAGATAATCATAAGGAGTGCCTGGAACGGTCCGTGTCAACCACACTTCGCGTACTCCGGGCCGGTAAGGAGCCTCTGCCTCAAGACAGTGCTGATTTACGAAGTAGTCGTCCGCACCCGCGGCGATGTGACGTTCGATGCGTTGCTTTAGATATGAGTCGAGCGATCGAAGACGGACGATGTCGATGAATTGGTCGAATGACTTATAAGATGGATACAAAGCCGGTCGGCGTGCAGCATCAGATACTGGTGTACTGGTTTGCGTGAGAGTGTGCATCGCAATTAGTTTTCTATTTCTACGCTTTCCTGATTGTCTGCGGATGTACAATAAAAATATATGTAAAAAACGCAACATAGCGTTTGGTCGTTGACGCTATATAGGTTACCGGCCATTGCCTAAAGTGGTGCGCGAAACATTTTTTTAATAAGATCGTGAGTTTCGCCGCTTCAAAACCACACGCATCCGACGATTTCCGAGACATTTTTGTATTCTTCATTTCTGAGTCATCAGTGCGCTGATGGTACTAATTGTTCGGATGAACGAGAAGATCCGGATCGGTACGTGCGGATTCCGGCGCAATAAAGCAGAGTATGTAAAGCGGCTGTCGACGGTGGAGATCCAGCACACTTTTTACCAACCGCCGATGGTCAAAACGCTTGAACGTTGGCGCGAAGAAATGCCCGATGATTTTGAGTTCACGTTGAAGGTGTGGCAATTGATCACCCACGAGTCATCAAGTCCGACATTCAAACGGCTTCGACGAAAACTGACTGAGAAAGAAGCAAAGGATGCGGGGGCGTTCAAACTAACCCCGATCGTCCGCGAGGCTTGGGATATAACGCTTGCATCGGCGAATGCACTCAAGGCGCGCACTGTTCTGTTTCAATGCCCGGCAAAGTTCGAACCGACCCGGGTCAACATCAAAAATCTGCAAAAGTTTTTTTCGACGATCGATCGCGGCGGTCTGAACTTTTGCTGGGAGCCGCGAGGTGCCGCGTGGGCAGACGATACTATTCGGGGCTTATGCGCGGAGCTTGACCTATGGCACGTCGTTGATCCGTTCGCGCGGGCAACTGTTACGCCTGAGAGATGTTATTTTCGCCTTCACGGTAGGATCCGCTGGCGTTATCAGTATGAGGAGGTCGAGCTTGAAGAACTAGGGACCCTCATACCAGAGGATCGACTTGCCTATGTATTCTTCAACAATATTACGATGACCGACGACGCCGAAATGTTTCAGAGGATAGTCCGACAGCGCTAGAATGAAGGGACATATGAGAATGCTGCTTTGTGTGGTTCTAACGGGTTTACTCTCCGTGCTGGTTTCGGCTCAAAAACTGGATCCCGCGATCGCGACCTATTCAAAAAACGGAAGGATCGTTGCCGTAACCAACCTATCAGGCCTTAGCGACTGTGCCGCGCGCAGCGCCTTCGGCAAGGTGTCGGACGTTAAGGTTGAAGGTGAGACAGCCCGCGTCAGCCTGCGTGAAAACAAAGTCGATGCGGACGTGGAAATACCGCTGGCGAGGCTGTCGGCTGATGACCGAAAGGCGATCTTCCGTCATTTCCTATCGAAGAAAGTAAAATTACGAGTTGCGGGTTATGCGTGTACTCCGGACGCAGCCATCACGGCATTTAGCGTCGATCGGATCTATTGACGGTTCGGCCGAATGTATTCCCCCGTTCAAAAATGATCTGTGAAACGTGCTATCTTATCCTCAAATGGTGAATAGAACTGCCTTATTGTTGATGGTATTGGGATTATGCGTCGGGGCGCAGGCGCAAATGGGATTGAGTACGATCCTCGAAGCGGAACGTGCACTTGGCGAAACCGCTGCTGCAAGGGGGCAAAAAGCTGCGTTTGTAGAGTTTTTGACCGATGATTCGATCATTTTCCGTCCAGAGGCGATCAACGGAAAGGATTTCTGGACACGCCAGGCCGAAGCCCCGGGGCTGAACCTAACGCGGACGACGATGCTCGCCGATGTGGCAGCAAATGGCTTGCTCGGCTATACAACGGGAAGTTGGCAGCTCAAAAGGAAGGACAAGGACGTCGACGTAATTACCTACGGGAATTATGTGACGATCTGGGAACGCCGCAACGGTGCGGGCTTTCGAGCCGTGATGGACATCAGTATCAGACACGACGAACCGCGGGCGATCGACCTTTCGATCGAGCGGAAGAATCCGCCGGACCAGAACCCAAACAAGTACGGCTGGTCGCCTGCCGATGCCGCCATGAAGTTTCTGCGTGCAGGTATGACCACAGGCGGACTCGCGCACGCCTATGATGAGTTCGCGGACGACGATGTGATCCTGCTTATCGATCGGGAACCTCCGATACACGGTAAGAAGCGCGTCGTTAAAGAGACCAAACGTTTTACATCTACAAAATTTCCATTAAAGGTTGCCATGTATCAGGCAGCAGATATGGCATATTTTTGGAACCAGTGCCACTATGCCAACAGCGAGGAAGGCCAGGAGATCGGAAACTGTCTCCAGATCCTGAAACTTCGAAAAAATAAATGGTATATCGTTCTAGGTGTTTTCGCGCGGGTCGCTAACGAGAGAGCCCCGGTCCTCATAAAGAAGCCAGTCAAGAAGAAGACCTAAAAAAGTATTTGGGGCTTCGCCGCTTTTTTGTTCAGCAAAGCCCCTTGATCGCTAGACCGCGGTCCGTCGTCCGGTAACGAGCTGGATAACCAGCACGACCAACGCAAGCAGTAGAAGCACGTGGATCAGATTTCCGACCGCCGCGCCTCCGAAACCGAAGCCTAAAGCCCAAAGCACCAGTAAAATAATAAGAATAGTCCAAAGCATAGTTGTGTCCTCCACGTGTTTTGAATTTAGCTACTACTTTCTACCTTCCCCAACTTTCTACGTCATCGATGTGCGTGCGTTCTTGGCGCGGGCGGCACCGATGGCCGTTCTAACATCCTTCTCCTCCTCTGGCGGAGGCAGTACTGCGGGCATTCCGAGCGAATCTATCCACAGTTCGCGTGTCCACCCCTTGGTATGGTAAAGGTGTTCGTCTTCTTCCTCTTCGACTTCCTCGTAGGCATCCTGCAAAACTTTTGCTTCTGAACCGGAAGCTTTTTTCGCACATTCACCGATAAGCTCCCAGTTCATATGGTCTTTTGTTTCGGCGTGAACTACGCATTCCGCCGCTACGATCTCCGCCGCTTTAGGATCACCTGCCTGTTTCGCCATTTCCATCGCTTTTACGAGCGATTCGCCAATATGCCGAACGACAAGACGTCCGGGCGTTTCGGTTGCCGGATCCAAGCCCAGCTCACTGAATACCCCTTCAAGGACCGTTACATGATTTTGGGTCTGGTCCAGGTATTCTTCCCACTCTTTTCTCAAGTCGTCGTTAACAGCGCACTCCACAGCGGCCGTATAAACCTGGATCCCGCCCATTTCGGTCTCGAGAGCCTGATAAAGCAGTTCGTCCCTCTGTTGCTTCTTCATTTTTTATTACCCCTTGATCTAAATATTTCCGCGCTAATGTGCGCGATATCATTACGACCTGCCATATTTGCAACCGGCATACCAATAGCGTTTTGTAGGCTTTGAGACGCTGGTTTTCATCAAATAAAGCTAGTTATTGTATGCATTACGTACAAGGTTATGTCGGTATTGAGCAAGACAAATGAACATTAGTGAAAAAGCGAGACAGGCGATCGAGCGGGGGCGCCGCGGCAAATGGTGGCGGCGCGTCGGATCGAAATCACGCGGTTTTAAGTACACCAACGCGGAGGGAAAGCTGCTGACGGAAAAGGAGCAGCTTGAACGAATAAACTCGTTGGTGATCCCCCCTGCCTGGAAACACGTGCGCATCTGCCCGTCCCCGGGCGGCCGTCTGCAGGCGGTGGGAATGGATACGACAGGACGTGTGCAGTACATCTACCATCCGAAGTTTGCGGAAAAGAATCAGCGGGCAAAGTTTGCGAAAATAGAACGCTTTGGCATGTTTCTTCCGACGCTCCGGCAGATCACCAATGAGCACATCGCCGTCGACGGCCTTACACGCGAAAAAGTTCTGGCGGTTGCGATCCGGCTTATCAACTCGCTGTATTTTCGAGTAGGCGCTGAGGGGAGTGCCCGAAAATTCAAGACCTTCGGACTAACGACTTTAAAGAACGATCATTTGACCATCGGCACGAACGGTAAATTGGTGTTTGAGTTTGTCGGGAAGAGCCACGTTCAGCATCGAAAGGTGCTGGTGGACGAGGAACTCGCGAAAATAATGCGTGAACTGAAAAAGGTGGGGCCGAAACGGAAACTGTTTCACTATCTGGATGAGGCCGGCAAGCCAGTACCGATCAAGCCGAGTGATATAAACGGATATCTTAAATCGGCAACCGAACCAGAATTTTCGTCAAAAGATTTTCGGACCTGGGGCGGCTCACTTCTAGCCGCCGCCAAACTTGCACAAATAGGGAAACCTGATGACGAAACCGAGGCCAAAAAGGCGATCATAAAGGTCGTAAAACACGTCGCGGAAGAACTGGGAAATACGCCTGCGGTTTGTAGAAGTTCGTACATTCATCCCGCGGTACTGAAGGCGTACGAATCGGGCGTTACGATCGAACTGGCAGATAACGAGAATAATCGACGCATTAAAAAAATAGAAAATGAGGAGGCCGAGGAAAAGGCGCTTCTCGAGTTATTTCAGAAAATGCGCGGCGGATAGCGCCAGCTTTAAAGAAACAAAAAATGAAATTTTCGATCAAAGAGATGCAAAGCCGGCTGCCGCTTCCGGCAAATGAAAAATGGACGGAAGGCGTCTGGGACATCGAGCTGCACAAAAAAGAAAATGTGCGAATGATCTTCTTCGCGCCGCGCGGCACCGATCACCAAACAAGCCACGACGAGGATGAGTATTACTTCATCATCAGGGGAAACGGCGAACTTGTTATCCTTAACGAACGGCACGCATTTGTGGCAGGAGATGCGTTCTTTGTCCCGGCAAAAGTGCCGCATCGATTTGAAAACTTTTCTGACGAGTTCGCTTGCTGGGCGGTGTTCTTCTAATACGGAAACCGCACTTGGTTGAGGGCGAGCCGGTGAAGGACGATCGTTCCATCGCACTTTTACTTGTGCCGGCTTCCGCACGCTCAACGGTGCCTGTCGAGAAGGGTTTTGTAATCTTCCATTGCGCTGCGGATCACCCCGTACGACTCGTCTCGCCCGTAGGAAAACGCGATCTCGCACTTCGACGGCTCGTCCGGCAGGGTCTTATACGTTAGAAAGTAATGTTCAAATCTTTCCAGGATCCCTTGCGGCAGTTCACTGATCTCACGATACTGCTCGAAGACCTTGTCGCCCTTTAAAACCGCAATTATCTTGTCGTCAGCTTCGCCGTCGTCGATCAGGCAAAAACCGCCTATCGGGAGCGCCTTTAAAATTATGTCCCCGCGCGGAATATGATGCTCCGACAAGACCAGGATATCGAGCGGGTCCCCGTCGCCGCCGCTTATTTCCAACTCAGACTTCGCACGTGCGCGCGCCGCGATCGATTCGGCGCAATAAGTTTGAGGAACAAAGCCATAGTTGGCGGGCACAACATTCGAATATTGTTGTGGACGGTCGATCTTAAGGTAGCCGGTATCCTTATCAACCTCGTACTTCACCGTGTCGCGCGGCACGATCTCGATAAAGACCGTCACTTCCATGGGCACATCGTCGCCGATAGGGATGCCATGCCAGGGATGGGCTTTGTTAATGCGCAGCATTGTTCCTATTATTTAGGCGGAAACCTTTAATGTCTAACGCGCTTACTTTTGACGTCCGTGATGGGACCGCCGTGATCTGTTTCACTCGGCCGGAATCTCGAAATGCGCTTTCAGTCGAGGTGCTTGTTGAATTGAACCGTGTCGTTGATGTGATAAAAAGCGACCGGTCGCTTGAGAAGGTTTATTTCACGGGATCTGACGACGTGTTCGCGTCGGGAGCGGACATTCGTGAGATTGATCGGCTGAAACCGGATGGGGCACGGGATTTCGCCACGCGCGGCCAGCAATTGATGGAAAAGATCGCCGGCCTGCGGCCGATGACGATCGCTGCTGTCAACGGGTATTGTTACGGCGGCGCGCTGGATCTTGCTCTCGCTTGCGATGGTCGGATCGCATCGCCGAATGCAACCTTCTGCCATCCCGGCGTCGGGCTTGGGATCATTACCGGATGGGGCGGCACTCAGCGGTTGCCGAGGCTTGTCGGCGAGGCGAATGCACTTAGACTGTTCTTTACCGCTGTACCGATCAACGCCGGCGAAGCTCTCCGGATCGGTCTAATCGATACGATCGAAACCGGCCCGCTTAAATAAAAAAATCGGGCCCGAAATTTCGGACCCGAAATGACAATCAAAAAGGGAGAAGCAACTAAAAAGTAAATCTAGCACCGAACGATGCTGTGAACGGACGGCCTACCGGCGGTCCGAATCCGGGCCCCCACAAAGCCCCGGGTTGGAGAAACGTCGAAGGCGATGTAGGCGCGGTCAAACCAAGCCTGGACTGAATCGCGCCCGAGGGAGCACCGATCGCAATATTCTCCGTATTAAAGATATTGTAGAAATCCACAAAGCCCTGCAGCCTATATCGTTCGCCAAATGTGAATGTCTTGGCGACACGAACATCGACATTAAAGAACCTGTTTGTGATCTCTCCAATGATGGTTCCCCCCTGTACATCGTAACCCGACCGCAGGCTATTCACAGGTGCTTGTATGCAGCCAAGAGGATTTGCCGCAGTGATCGCCGCAGTATTATTTGCCAAGGCGAATTCAAGCATCGCTCTAGGATCCACACCGGCACACAGCCGATCGATCGTCGTCAGACCGTCACCGTCAAGGTCGGCCCCTCTATTAGCTGAGAAGGGACGCGGCGAACCATACTGCAGGATCGACGAGATCTGTATGTCCCAGGGAAGGTCGAAAACGCCGCTAACGACGATCCTGTGACGCTCATCCAACCGCGTCGGGCCAAACTCGCCTTCCTTAAATTGGTTCTCCGGAGTGATCGCTATTCCGTTGCCTGAATACGAGGCGGTCGGTTGACCGCCCCAAGCCCGCGACCAGGCCAATACGTAACTTGCGTTTAGCAAGATCTTTGGCGCTCGGTATTTGAACGTTGTGGCCCAGCTATCAAACGTCGAACGGTTATTTGTCGTAAACATGTTGATCTGTTCCAGCCTTGGGATCATTTGCGCCGGTGTCGGGTTTGCCACCCCAGCCGGCGCCTGCATCGGGAACCCTGAAGCGATGAAAGCCGCATCGAGTAACCTAGTATTCGCACCCCGAACACACTGCGGCGAGGCAGGCGTGGAGCCAGGAAACGCAGGATTACAGATCGACTGTATCCGTGGATTGATATTCAGATATCTCGGCTCATGAAGGCCAAGCGTGTGCACGTAATCGCTCGAGATGGACATGTTTGGTGAGAGCTCTCGCTGAAAACCGATCTGGAACTTCTGAACATATGGTTCTGTTGCATCAGGATCATTGATACGTCCGAAACTGCCCTGTACCAGGGTTCCAAAATTGAAATCCGCTGGTACCGGCGGAAGCGGAGTGACCCCGTATATAAACGAAGCGAGGAACGGATCCGGCGGCTGGAGATTGATCGCGGTCTGAAAGATCTCCGGTTCGGACTGGGTCTGCGAGAACAGCGTGAGGTTCTGGAACAACTGATCATAAAAAATTCCATAACCACCGCGAATAACAGTCTTGCCGTCATTCCACGGATCCCATGCGAAACCAATTCTCGGTTGAAATTCGGTCCAGCTTGGCGTTGTTCGACGGAGCTTTTCCTGATCGTCTGTCAGAGCATTAGCCAAGGGATGATCTACATCCCGAAGTATCAACATCGTGCGATTCTGATCCTGTTTGGGAAGGTTCCCGATATTAGCATCCCAGCGGAGTCCGAGATTCAACGTAAAGTTTGGCCTGATCCTCCAGTCATCCTGGAAATAGAAGGCTAACTGGTCGATCTTCTGAAGATGAGACGCAGCGCCGTCGGAAAACTGGATCTGGCTCACTAAACCTGGCCTATTGAATCCGCCTTGGGCTACGATCGTTTCGGGAGTCTGAGCGAAAGTGATCGAATAACCCTGGGTTCCAAAGAAGAAAAAGCCATCCAATTTAGTGTAAATATAATTTACGCCAAACTTCATCGAATGCTCATCCTTGACCCAGCTTACATCATCGCGGAATTGAAATTTCCGCTCTAATGTTGCCTGAGGAGTATTGGCGTTCTGGCCGATGGACATGCCCGGGAAGTTCAGCGTCAAGCCGACCCCGTCCGGATTGGGGAGTATTTCGTTCACGAAATCCTGGAAATGAAAAACGAACTGGTTAAGCAGGGTGGGCGAAAAGGTATACGTGTGATTTCCGACAAAGCTGTAATTCGTCGTGGTTGCCACGTTTCCGCCGGTAAGATCGGTCGCCGCCGGGTTCGAAACCTGATCGTTCGGCGAATCGATGCCTTGATAAGCAAATCTGCCAAAGAAACTTTGGTTCTCGCTTATTCGCCAGTCGATCTTGGTCGAAAACAGGGTGTCGTCATATGGCTGCGGGATCAATGGAACGAACTGATTTCCAGGGATCAGTTGAATGTCATCGGCTATCGAATCAGGCACCGCCACGTTTTGGCGCTCGCGAAATCGTTCATACGCAACGAAAAAGAATGCCTTATCCTGGACGATCGGTCCGCCGACACTTCCACCAAATTCCTGTCGCGCAAAATACGGCTTTTCAGCCGGGTCGAACCGATGTCTGGCACGCGTCTCTTCTCCGCGGTAATTGAAAAATGCGGAACCGTGAAATTCATTTGTACCGCTCTTGGTGATCACGTTTACAACACCTCCTACCGAGCGGCCCTGATCAGCGGTCCACTTATGCTGCAAGACCTGGAATTCCTGAATCGATTCGTATGAAAAGTTTTGAAGCAGACTGCCGACCACGTTGTCTTTGTTGTCGCCGCCATCGACGTTAACGTTGACCTGCCGGCCGTCTCCGCCGTTGAACGCGATCGTTCCGACGCGTGTCTTTGTCGGGTCAAAGTTGGCAACCGGCCGGGCTTCGGGAGCAATAACCGTCAAACCAGCAAACGTTCGATTCAAAAGCGGAAGATTCTCGATCTCTTTCGGTGAGACAGTCGTATCAATGTCAGATCTCGTCGGTTGAATAAGCGCACCTTCGCCCGTCACTTCGACGACCTCGGTGATTTGACCCGGTTTGAGTTCTACGTTGAATGAACGATCCACCCCGACATTCAGTTCAAAGTCCCTTATTACGGTCTTGCTGAAGTTAGGGGCCTCAACGGAAAGATCGTACCGGCCCGGATTAAGCGTCGTGATCGTGTACGAGCCATCGGGGCCAGTGACCACGGTTCGTGTGGCGTCGGTACCTTTATGCGTTACGGTCACCGTCGCACCAGCTATAACCTTGCCGGCGGTATCGCTTACTGTACCGACGATATCGGCGGTCGTTTCTTGCGCGTGGAGAAAACTTGCGCATACGAAGACCAGGACCACAAGTACTACAAAGCTTGAATGAAAAAATCTCGATCTCATTTTTTACGCTCCTTGCCGGGATATGGACCGGCGAAATGGATCCAAAATTGAGGGATCATAGCCAGATCGGTTTAGGCAAGGAATGTTCCACGAGTAAAACGCCCTAAATATAGGCACTTATACGCGCGATGATCTTTTTACAGTCCGAAAATCTGGAGAATACGAATTATCAATTCGGCGCCCTATTCGTATGAATGGATTAAGTGCAATTTAATGAACTTAAGGGCAAACAATTAGGGACGATCACTAGGTTTGTCGGAGCTAACGTCAACCTTTGGCCGGACGAAATTGGAATATACAAACTGATATTCAATTTCTTTGGTAGTACGTCGTGTTTTCGGATCGGCTCGGAATTGTGTGTGGACGATCCGACGAGGTGTGTGGATCGCAAACTCGCCCGGAGAATATTCGAATTCATTTGCGGCGATCAGGGTAGGTCTTTCAAATTCATCCCAACGGATGACGAGCTCGCGCACTTCGCGGAGGATCTGAAAATTGTTTCTGTCGATCCAAAGAGTCCCGTTGAGACGCGGACTCGTATTCTTTAGGTCGCCGAGATCGAGATCATATTCCAGGACCGCGGGTATGCCCGTTCTGTTGGAAAGGCGGATCATATCGCTGTCTTTGATCTGACGATACCGAAGAACGTAGGTGTCCGAGCTGCCTACCAGTTCGCGGTCCTCGAATTCAAATATGAATGAATCCCTCACGCGTTCATCTAACGCTATTCCCTGAAACAACGTGAGGCCAACGATCTGTATCTCAGCGTCGTACCGTAGGCTTTCCTTTTGGATTCGTGTAAGCTCGCCCGCTGATGACTCTGCCTTTGAGACCCGTTCAAACAGTTCGACCGCCCGTTTCTCGGGATCAGACACAAGCTTTCCGTCCACGGACAGCACGCTTCGAAACTCTGTGATCTCGCCGTTGCCGTTCAGGAATTGGTACACGAGGAAATTTGAAACGATCACACGTTCCCTTTTGAGTCTGTCGCTTTTGTCGAAAGTACGAATGGTTTTCGTTTCCTTAGCAACCAGATTCTTAAATTCCTCCGAATACCGCTTTGTTTCTCGAGATGAACGAAGCACGATGTCATTGATAGTTGGCTGGGATTGAGCGTGAGAGTAAAAGAAAAGCGGGCAAATACCGAATGCGAGCGCAGGGCCGCAGGCGTGTTTGCGAATCCAGCCGGTGTAAGCGAACATATTGGTAATATAATCTCGTTACGCACCTTGGGAAAACAAGTTTTCGCATGAAAGTTCAACTCGTAAAACTCGCGCATGCGCGATCCGGCGATAAGGGCGATACCGCAAACGTGGGTGTTATTGCATTGCGCGAAGAGGTATATCCCATTTTGGTTCGTGAGGTAACTGCCGAATCGGTAAAAGCCCATTTTGGCCCGATGGTGAATGGTGCAGTCGAACGATTTGAACTTCCGAATCTTCAGGCGCTCAATTTTCTCCTGCATGAATCGCTTGGCGGCGGTGGTACCGTGAGCTTGATGACCGACGCCCAGGGCAAAACCTTTTCGACGGCGCTGCTACGAATGTATGTTGAGTTGTCGGATGATGATGCGGGCCGTTTGGGGTTGGGTGACGATGGAGTTGGTTCATTCGCGTCAAACGAACATATAATTCCAAGTCCTAAATTCCTGTAGCTCAAAGGTTGGAGATCCTATGCGTACATTCCCAGTGCGGGTTTTCTTTGCATTGA
>DATFEW010000012.1:0-4181 GCA_035250805.1 Pyrinomonadaceae bacterium | reverse complement strand
TGACTGACGCCCGGCCACATCTGAAAGTCGAGATCCGGCGCTATAGCCTGATACTTTTCCTTTAGATCGGGCGGCCAAAACGGCGTCGGAGCCATAACGGCAAGAACGGGAACATTGATCTTACCGTGTGTTGAATAGGCGTCATCGAGCATTAGCTTCATCGCGCTCGATCCTACATGATCGGGTGTAGCAAGCATCGACGTACGGATAAACGATCTGAGATCGGGTTGAATCGTTGGAGGCAGCATCCCGTCGATAAATGTCGCGGCCCCCGTTTTGTAATTCGTGAAGAGCGGCTCGAAAAACTTCTCCACCTCTGATCTATTAGGGCCAAAAGGAAGAAGAGCTCCATCGACAATGATCAGGCCAGCTGTCTTTTCCGCATACAGTTCGTAGTATCGGCGAATGATCGGAGTTCCCATGCTATGTCCCGCGAGCACCGCTTTTTTCACACCTGCGTTTCTTAACACTGCATCGACCGATTTTGCGAAGAACTCCATCGAATAGTCGACCTTAGGTTTGTCACTAGTACCGTGGCCCGGCAGATCGATCGCGATCACACGATTATTCGGAAACGCATTGTAGCTGTCCTTCCAGAACTCGGCATTGCATGTCCAGCAATGGACAAATACAAGAGCCTGTTGCGATCTCGCATTGCCGATATCGTAATAGCCGACCTTATTGCCATCGAACGTCGCCCATTTTTGGGCCGGCTTGGGCCCCTGAGCATACACGCCGGATGAGAGTGCAATAGCAAAAATTAGTAACGCAAAACTTTTAAACCGCATGACCAACTCCTTTGAAGAATTCTTTCTTTGAGATGGCGTAGAATGCACATTCTTCTCCGTAATGCGATTCGGTCTTTTCGTACGACATCCCAAGTTTGTCCATAACGTGTCGTGACGCCGTGTTCTCAACCACGGCAACAGCGACGATCCTTTCCAGGCCGAACTTGTTAAATCCGAATTCCATCCATCCACGGGCCGACTCGGTAGCGATGCCGCGCCGCCAAAACTCCTTTATCACGCTGTACCCGACCTCGATCTCCCCGGTGTCCTCCAGAGGTTGAATCCCGGCGGCACCGATCATCTCGCCGGTTTCCTTCCAAAACATCGGGCACATCCCGAAGCCGTGCGATTCATAGCACGACATATAGAAACGAATGCGTTTTGCGAGCTCCTCCGGATTTTGTCTCCGCGGTCCGCCAAGATATCGGTTCATATCGGGGTCCGAACGCTGCTCGATGAGCAGCGGCAGGTCATCCAGCGTGAACGGGCGAAAGGAGAGTCGGTCGGTTTCGATCATAAAAATGGAAGAAGCGGGTATCCCAACTCGTCCAATTATCGGTCAAATCAAACAGCGAGGGCAATACAAATGAACGGAAATCAGGAAACAAGACGCGATTTCATTCGCAACGCGATCATTACGGTCGCCGCATTGCCCGTATTGGTGAACTGTAAAAGCTCTTCGTTTGCGGGAGAAGCAAAACCGGGCATTTTGGAATTGATCAAAAAGAATGCTCGTCCTGCTGGTACCACGGCGATGGGCGCCATTGATGTCCCGGACAACGTGACGTGGAAGACCGCTTTTAATATTGCCAAAGACGATGGCGAGCCGATGATCATATACGGGACGGTTTATAAACCGGACGGCAAGACCGTGGCCCCGAATACACTGATCTATTTCTATCATACCGACAAATATGGGATCTACGGCCGCCAGGGACAGCATCAGCACGGCCGGTTTCGCGGCTGGATGTTGACCGATGCGAAAGGCCGTTACGAGTTCAGCTCTGTGCGGCCGGCCTCCTATCCAAACTCGACGCAATCACAGCACGTCCATATGACTGTCACCGGCGTGACGCATCGCGAAGACTGGATCGACTCTATATTGTTTGAGGGCGACAGGTTCCTGACTCAGCGCGAACGTGAATGGTCCGGAAAGCGTGGTGGTTTTAACCCGATCGTGACGTTGATGCGCGGCGAAGACGGAATCCAGAGGGCGGTCCGGGACATCCAGTTGATGGCGGGCTGATAGGGAGAACCTTATGCTGCAATTCGCGATCAGTTCGATGCTTGCGTTCGTTTTGGGGACTGGTTCGTCATCGACTTTCGTAGCAAGCGAGTCGTATCAATGGACAAAGGTCGCCGAGGCCGGAAGCGGCTGTTTTGCTCCGAAATGCCGCGAAGGCCAATTCGCTTTGGCGATCAAGCCCATCGAAGCTTTCGGAGGCAAACTCTTTCTGATCGGCGATAAGGAAGTTTGGATCTCTGAGAATGCAACAAGTTGGCGTTCACAGTCCAAAATCGCTTGGGGTGAGCGATACGGAATGCAGTTCGCGTTCTTTCGCGGTAAATTGTGGATGCTCGGCGGAATGCGTACGTGGGACGATTTTCGCAACGACGTTTGGTCATCGGAAAACGGTACGGAATGGAAGCAGGTCCTTGCGAACGCACCATGGTCGCGCCGTCGCTGGCATAGTGTCGTCGTGTTTGACGACCGGCTTTGGGTGATCGGCGGCGCTCTTAGTTCCGGACGCCCCGACAAGACGCCGACGGAATTCGTAAATGACGTTTGGAGTTCTGCTGACGGCATCGACTGGCGGCTGGAGGGCGGCCGCACCCCTTTGGTTTTCGAGTCAGGTCTTTCGACAGTTGTTTTTCGCGGTCAGATCTTCGCGATCTCTGGAACCGGGCAGGTCTGGTCGAGCAGGAATGCGAAGAACTGGAAGCTTATCGCGCGGGACCTGCCGTGGGCCGGTGGTGGCAGCGGAGTCCTAGTGTTTGACGAAAGGATCTGGGTACTCGGCGGTATTAACCGGAATGACGCATGGTCGTCGGCCGACGGTAGAGCATGGAAAAGCGAATATGCTGTGGCTCCGTGGTCAAAGCGCAGTACGGAATACAGCGTTGTTTTCAAAGACAAGATTTGGCTCTATAGCGGCAAGACCGGGCGGGAGGACAGTTGGGACGGAGCGATCTGGGCGATGAGCCGAATAAAAGGATAAGTATGTTTCTCGGATTCATAGCATTATTGGCCATCATTATCGGTTCGATCAGTACGGTCGCATGTACCGAGACCAGCACGGCTTCGCCGGAAAAGGTGTATGTCGGCAGCACACCAGGGGGCGCTGTTGTCAAGACCATGCTGGACATCGATCCGGGAAAACCGGTCGATTTCATCCGGTGGCACCTCGTGCTCAGAGAGCAAGAAAAGGCCTTTGTGATGAGCATTCACTACGGCGTTGGAAAGCCGAACACCCCAGATTTCGAGGGAGGCGGCGAAAAACGCACCTTCTTAGGCACTTATACCGTGTACAAAGAAGGCCCGCGTGAAATCTACACTTTGAAGAGCAACAAGATGACTCAGCCGGTCTCTCTGATCAAACTGAACGATGATTTTTTCCATGTTCTCACGCCAGATAAACGGCTGATGGTAGGTACCGGCGGTTGGAGTTATTCGTTGAGTCGAAAGCATGCATCATCGACCCGGTCTACAGCATTGACAACGTTTGAGCCGGCAGGTTCCGCGTCTCCGCAAGTCGTGTTCGATGGACGTACGCCGTGTCAGGAGATCGCAAAGGAATACCAATGGAACGCCGGCGACGAATGCTTCAAATTGAAATGGCGATTGACACTGTACCGCGATCCCATAACCGGAAAACCGACCACATACAGTATTCAGAGAACGCTGCATCGCACGGAACCGATCGAGGGTAGCTGGATAGAAGTACCCGGGACAAAAACGGATCCCAAAGCATTAATTTTCAAGCTAGATCCCGACCGGCCTGATACTTCCCTTTCATTCCTGGTCGGTGACGAGAATGTATTGTTTTTCCTCGATAAGGAAAACCGGCTGTTTGGAGGAAACGCCGACTTTAGCTATACGCTGAATCGTCGGCTCGATTAGCCAAGGTGGAGCGGGTGAGAACAGGTTAGAATCTTTGAAAGAATGGAGCGGCTGGTATTGGTAACAGAAGACCGTTCGAAAACGGACCTGCTTTCGGAATGCCGGAATGGCAGCCGCGAGGCGATGCGCACGCTCTATTTGGAGAATCAGAGGCGCGTTTATTCGATCGCGTTGAATTTCTTCGGCGGTGATCAGGAGCGGGCAAGCGACGTAACACAACAGGTGTTTGTCAAGCTTTTGAAGAAAATGGATTTTCGCGGGGAATCGGAATT
>DATFEW010000311.1:0-7994 GCA_035250805.1 Pyrinomonadaceae bacterium | reverse complement strand
TCGGCGATCTCATTGAACGCCTTTCGCTCACGAGACTCTGTGCGCTGGCCATACGATATATGAAGGAAAGCAAGGTCATCATTTTCCGCGCGGGCGATTGCCGCCGTGACACACGAATCCATCCCGCCCGAGACGAGCACTAACGCTTTAGACTCCACGTGCTTCGGCTCCCCAGATGTATTTGTGCATTTGTAGATTCAATCGCACCGGCAATCCACTGTGTGCGACTGCTTCGGCGATCATGGAAAGACTTTCGATGCCGTGGACCGGCGAGATTAGAACCTCCTTCGAACGATTGACGAGATCATTCGTAGAAATTATTTCCTTGGCAAATTCCCAATCGCTCATATCTGAGATCACGAATTTAACTTCGTCCATCTCGGGCCGCAAGCGTGCAAGGTTTGGCCAGTGGTTACGCTCCGCTTCTCCGGATGCGGGACATTTTACGTCGAGGATCACTTTAGCGCGGGGATCTACGCTTTCAGTGGAAACAAAACCGCCCGTTTCGATCAGCACTTCGTAGTCGCGGTCGCAGAGTTCCCTTATAAAAGAAACCACATTTTTTTGTGCGAGCGGTTCGCCGCCGGTCACTTCGATAAGTTTGCAACCGAATCCGTCTAGCTTCGCGAAGATCTCGTCAAAACCTATCTTCTGGCCGCCGTAAAAAGTGTATTCGCTATCGCACCACACGCACCGCATCGGACAGCCGGTTAGCCGAACGAACGAGCAGGGCCGCCCGGCGTGCGACGACTCGCCCTGAATGGAAAGAAAAATCTCGGTGACGCGCAAGTCCATCTAGTTTCAAAAAGGATATGCAGGATGAACACGATATTGGTTAGATCACATCCTTTCTACCTCTTCCTGCTGTTTGAATTCTAAAACAGTCCGAACCAGCCGTAATAGTTAAGAATTTCACCAACTCCAAAGGAGCCCAGATTTGCGACGACAATTGCCGAAAAGCTGCGAACCCAATCCTTTGTTTCGAGTAGATGTTTGGAGCGAAACGCAAGCCCGAATAGAAAGCATTCAGCAACGGGCGCAAAGAGCTCGGCCACGGCGAGGTATTGCCAACGCGGGTACTCATAAAAAAGCGTCGGCAGAACAAGGACAACGATTGGATAGGTGCAGGCCGTCAGCCAGATCCCGCACAAGAGCTTTTGTTTGAGCGTGAGTTTTGATGAGAGGCCGATCAGCAGTATCGGCGTTTCGATGAGGATCGTTAGGATGTAACCGAACGGAAGAAACAACCACAGCTCGCTGACCGGGAGATTTTGGGTCTGAACAAAGTCGACTTCGTTGAAGAGAAGCATATCGATCAGAGCATCTTTACCAAAAACGGAAACTCCGCTAGTACGTGGCCGATCGCAAACGCGAAATAGATATCTCTCGTGGTCGTGTAATCAACCGCGAAACCGAACACGAGTGCGAACGCAATGACCGTGCTAACGATCATAAAGCCGGCGAAAATGCGGGGAATGCCATTTGCATTTGAGAACAGCGGAACATCCTTCAGCCGCCACGGAACGGCTCTTTTATCTACGAGTGGAATGATCAAGAGCCAAACAAAGTAGTGGATGGACTCAAGGAAAACGTGCGTCGCTACAAGCAAGTGACTTGAGACGAAGGGCAAAACCTCACTGCCGGCGTGCTGGCCGATGCGCCAGAACAAATTTGTTTCCTCAGACAAGTTCGGTTGATCGAAAAGTGTCGCCCACAAGATCAGTAGAAAGATCGGTATCGAAAGCAGGCAATAATGATATGCCCGCAACCATTCGGGCCGTGTGCGGCGAATTTGGCGCTCCAGAAACCACATCGCGATGAATGGATGAAGGTAGACAAGTGCCAGGCTCCAGTATTGCGGCACGACCCAGGCCAAGGCAGCAAGCAGCAACACCGCTGCGAAGACGATCGACCAATCCTTTCGACGCTGTTTTCCACGAAGGTAGAATAAAACGCCGATCCACAGTACGAACGCCGTGTTCCATCCCGCTGCGTAGATCTGCCAACTTTCCAATGACCACAGCCAGTTCCCGCTTGAAAAATATAAGATCAAATACGAAGCGGTCAGCACCACGACGCCGCTGATGCCGACGGAATAAAACAAGCGCGATCGTCCCCATCGAACCGGCATGCGGGCAGCAAAGTAGCGGAATTCCATCAGGTTGTGCGGGCCTGCGAAAAGAAAGATCGTGGCGATAGAAAGCTGGAGCGGAAAGGAACCGATCAGGATTGCCGCAAGGGCGCACGACAAAACGAAGGCCCAGAAAAATATTTGTGCACTCGTAAGTCCGAAACTTTTCGATCTTATTTCCTGCACGTTACTCTTCGCTCGGCGACGCAGTGGTCTTCGGTGGATTTGGCACGATCAAGCGAACGGCATTCTTATCTTCGTCGCTGACCTCGAGCTTTATTTTGCCCCAACCGAACCCGTACATGTGCACGGCGGGTGTGAACATCTTTCCGGTGATGCTACGAGCCTCCGAAGGCGGACCCGCATTCCCGAAAACAAAGGTCGCCGACGTTGCTGCAAAAGACACGGCGAGCAAGGCAACCATGCTTTTGACGGCCTTGGTCTCTGCGCGTCCCGACCGGACAAACCAAACGCCGCCGATCACGAATGCGAGACTTAAGAACATCCCGCTCATTATCGTTTGCAACCGAGAGATTCCCGAGCTTCCCACAATAGTCGCCGTATTGTCGGAACCATCATCCAACGACTCCAGCTCAGCACGAAGCTGTTTGATCTGCGATCTTGGGATGATAAGGCGCGCCTCCTTAGCGTTGGCATCGAGCCGGATATCCAACGTAGTCTCGATCCCACGCGTTCCATTCGGTGTGGGTGGCTTAGCTAAATCGGCAAATGCGATCGTTGACAACAGGAGTGTAATAGCAACTATGCAAAAGATCTTTTTCATGTTTGGGTTCTCCTTCGAGTGAAATTGGGCGAATTATATCAGCAATCCTATTAGGTGGAACGAATTTGTCCCTCTCAATTTGCGACCTTGTGTTGTCTTTGCTGCTTTCGCTGCTTGCGGTTAGAATTCTGAAGAATATGCGATCTCAACTAAAACGCTTTATTGAGCAGATGGAAGATAACTCGATCGCCATCATACCGGCCGCGCACGAACAGACACGCAGCTACGATACGGAATTCAAATTTCGGCAGGACTCCGACTTTTGGTATTTGACGGGGTTTCCCGAACCTGACGCTGTCGCAGTTATCGACCCTCAGAATGAGAAGTCGCCGTACACGCTTTATGTTCGCCCGCGTGACCTTGAGATGGAAACATGGTTCGGTCGGCGCGAAGGTGTGGCTGGAGCGGTAAAGAATTACAAGGCTGACAAAGCGTTTCCGATCGAAAAGTTCGCGGCCGATCTGCCCAAGCTAGTGGATGGCCATGACGTGCTCTATTATCGATTCGCCGTCGATAAAGGGCTCGACCAACAGATCCTGGAGTATCTTTCGACTCAGCGCGTTCGACGTTTAAAAACTGCATACCCCCCGCACACCATCATCGATCCAACGATCATCCTTGGCGAAATGCGGCTTCATAAAACCGATGAAGAGGCAGAAATGATGCAAACCGCGGCGACCATAGCCGCAGACGCGCACATCCTGGCAATGAAAAAAGTGAAGCCGGGAATGAATGAGGCCCAGGTGGAAGCATTGATGGAAGCATTCATGCGCGACCGCGGGGCAAACGGTGTTGCGTACAATTCGATCATCGGCGGCGGGGAAAATGCCACGATCCTCCACTATGTCGAGAACAATGCAATACTCAACGACGGTGATCTGATTCTGATCGACGCCGGTGCGGAATATAAAGGATATGCATCGGACATCACCCGCACATTCCCCGTAAACGGCAAATTCACAAAAGCGCAGCGAGAGGTTTACGATGTCGTGCTCGACGTGCAACTGCAGTGTATCGAGTATACAAAAACCGGAAATACGGTGAAAGGCCGTCAGGAATTTTCGATCGAGCTGTTGACGGAAGGGATGGTGAAGCTCGGGCTTTTAAAAGGTAAGACGAAGGACCTAATAAAAAAGAAAGCGTATATGAAGTACTATATGCACGGCGTCGGCCACTACCTTGGTCTTGATGTGCACGATGCTGGAAGATACTTCACGGATCAGACGGCGAAGAACTCGCGGCCGTTTGCACCCGGAATGGTCTTGACCGTCGAGCCGGGCCTCTACATTCCGCCTGACGACAAAACAGCGCCCGCAAAATACCGCGGGATAGGCATTCGAATCGAAGACGACGTGCTTGTAACCGAGAATGGGAACCGCAACCTTACGTCAAAGGTGCCGAAGGACCCCGACGAGATCGAAGCTCTTATGCAGAAGCCCACGCGCAGGTAACACGCGCCCCTCCTATGCAGATCGACCAAATAGCCAAAAATCTGCCTGCACTTTTTTGCGCGTTGTTCGTCGCCATTCTCTTTCTTCAATCCGGTTTGGACAAGGTTTTCGACTGGAAGGGCAATCTCTCGTGGCTGACGGGCCATTTTTCAAAGACGGTCCTGGCAAAAATGGTTCCTCTTATGTTAGCAACCATTACGGTCATGGAATTGGCAACGGGTATTACTGCAGCCGCGGGAATATTGTACCTGCTCACTGTCGGCTCGCTCGTGCTGATTTTCGTTGCAGCGGTGCTCGGGGCAGCATCACTTACGGCGCTGTTTTTCGGTCAAAGGGTGGCAAAGGATTATCCAGGGGCGGCGGTTCTTGTTCCCTATTTCCTGTTAATGATCGTGATGATGTATTTATCGAATCCTTTCGCTGCGCAGTGAGCCTACAACCGCTTTGCCGCAAGGGCCGCGGTGTAGCCCAGTCGGCTGATCCGAACGTTACTCCGAGGGCGAGGCGCAAGACCCATAAGTGTGAAGCTGTGACCGCCAAACTCAACCGATTTGGGCTTCACAAAAGTGTTTAGTTCTACGGTTTCCTCACTGGATCCTTTTGAGAAGCGTAGTTTAATTTTCGCGTTCCCGGCCCAAACGCACTGAACGTCTGTAGGGCAACGCGAATCCTCAATAAGCTCGATGAATTTTACCTTGATCCGAGTTCCGGGCACGACTTTCTCCTGCTCGACTTTCAAAGTAAACGATTTGTCTTGCTCCGCAGTCCCGAAATAGGACCCGGTTGTGATCGTTAGCAGGGCTCCGATTGTAAGTAGCTTCATAACTTCCCTCGTGATTCTTGGCGCTTTTGCGCCCTCTACGCTTGGAACGTTCCGCGAATCGCGAAGTTGCAAAGAAAAAGACGACTTACGCTGCGGCTGTGGATTTTGTCAGTTTTTCGACTATGGCGCGGGCAAATTCATTCGTTTTCGCAGTGCCGCCGAGGTCCTTGGTCAGAGTTTTTCCTTCAGCAAACACATCGAGCATAGCCCTTTGCGTTCGGTCGGCCGCATCATGCTCGCCGAGGTGGCGCAGCATCATGATCCCTGACATTAGAATGGCAGTCGGATTGGCGATCCCCTGCCCGGCGATGTCAGGAGCGGAGCCGTGAACCGCCTCAAAAACGGCACCTTGCTCTCCAATATTCGCGCCCGGGGCCATTCCTAATCCACCGATGAGACCCGCGCAGAGGTCTGAAACAATATCGCCGTACAGATTCTCCAGCACCAGCACGTCGAACTGTTCAGGACGCATCACGAGCTGCATACAGCAGTTGTCGATGATCTTGTCGTCTGCCTCAATGTCCGGAAAGTTCTTTGCGACGTTGTAAAAACATTCAAGGAACAAACCGTCGGAAAGCTTCATGATATTCGCTTTATGAACAGCGGTAACCTTTTTGCGGCCGTTGGCTACTGCATATTCGAATGAATATCGAGCTATTCGGGTGGAGGCTTTTTCGGTGATGACCTTGAGACTCTCTACCACCCCCGGCACCACCGTATGTTCGAGGCCAACATATAGACCTTCGGTATTCTCCCGCATCACGACCAGATCCAGGCCGGGATATCGGCACGGGACGTTCGGCAGCGCCTTGATCGGCCTAACGTTCGCGTAAAGATCGAGAGCTTTGCGTAATCCGACGTTGACCGAGGTAAAGCCTTTTCCGACCGGCGTCATCTGCGGGCCCTTGAGGGCGACCTTGTTTTTCTTTATCGATTCAATGGTCGATTCGGGCAACGTCGTTCCGAATTTTTCGTGGGCCTGCGCTCCCAAAATGTGCGTTTCCCATTCGATATCGACGCCGGTCGCTTCCAAAATACGGACGGTTGCTGCAATGATCTCCGGCCCGATCCCGTCACCCGGAATTAATGTGATCGTGTGCTTCATAAGTAGCTATCTTACGGGAAGGTTACGCTGAAATGCGAGTGCCTTTGATGCTCTCCTTTGACGTTGCGTTTCTCCCATATAACCTATACTCAGATGAACCCTAACATTTTGGTCATCGGCGGTGGTGTGATCGGGCTCTCGATCGCGCGGGAGCTGCACAAGGCTGGCTTCCGAAAAACCAAGGTCATCGAAAGAGGCGTTTGTGGAATGGAATCTTCGTGGGCCGCCGCTGGAATGCTCGGACCGCAGGCCGAGGCGGACGAGGGCGATGCTTTCTTCGACTTTTGCTGCGAATCGCGCGACCTCTTTCCAGCCCTTGCGGACCAACTTCTCGAAGAAACCGCTATCGACATTGAACTTGACCGGACTGGAACACTCTCGCTCGCATTTAACGAGAAGGATACGGATGAGTTGCTGCAAAGGTCTCGCTGGCAGATCGAAGCGGGCCTCAAACATGAGACGCTTTCTACGAAAGAAGTCCGCCAGCTTGAACCACTAGTATCTTCAAGAGTTCAATTCGGAATTTATTTTCCGAACGATTGGCAGGTCGAAAACCGAAAACTATTGATCGCCCTTAGGCGATATGCTGATCTCAACGGCATCGGCATTTCCGAAAATACCAGCGTTGACGCTCTTATTATTGAAAATGGTGTCGCGAAAGGAGTCGAAACAAACATCGGCCCGCTAACGGCCGATATCACAGTTTTAGCAACGGGTGCGTGGACGTCGTTCATCAAATTTGGTGACCGTTCGGCCCCGTTTGAGATCAAGCCGGTTCGCGGCCAAATGATAGAGTTTCGTCCAAGTAGGCCGCTTTTTCGTCATGTGATATATAGTCGTCTGGGTTATCTGGTACCGCGAATTGACGGGCGTATTTTGGCGGGTTCGACATCGGAAAATGTTGGGTATGATAAAAATGTCACCGAGTCTGCAGCCAGGGACCTGTCAGATATGGCAAATGAGATTTCGGACGCATTTGCCGAGCTGGAGATAGTCGACCATTGGTCCGGCTTACGCCCATTTTCCGCGGACGGATTACCCGTGTTGGGTCCGATCACGGGCCATGATGGTCTGCTGATCGCGACAGCTCATTATCGAAACGGTATCTTACTTGCACCGCTTACTGCAAAAATGATCGCAGCGAGTATGGTGAATAATAATGCAAGGTCAGAGATGTTTGACCTCTATTCACCCGAACGGTTTTCGCGAAACAGAACAGTCGGTCTCTAGTTTATGAAGTTCATTGCTGCATTATTGATTTTAACCGGCGCATTTTTCTCACATGCGCAGTCTCGACGCGTTGTTCCGCAAAATATGGCAAAGCCCGGAGTTGCGACGACCGATCTTACCGTAAAACAGATGTTTGATGAGGCGAATGGGTACAACAGGACCAAATTTGCCGAGTACGAAAAGAATAAAATTCCCTATAGCGAGACACTGCGGTTGCAAACGGAACGCGAGAAAAAGCAGCTCGCCGCGAAATACGCCGTCATCGCGTCCACCCGCTCCGAGTTGGCCGGCGAGGATCTTTATTATCTCGGTCTCCTTCACTGGATCGCGGAGAATTATGACGGTACTACCGAAAGCCTTCTGAAATTCACGTCGCATGAAACTGCCTCACCTGAGCGCGCGCAAACAGCGCGTTCGATCATCGGCGTAGTGTATGCAAAACAGAAAAAACTAACTGAGGCTGAAAAGGT
>DATFEW010000306.1:0-2637 GCA_035250805.1 Pyrinomonadaceae bacterium | reverse complement strand
TCCTTTTGAAAAAGCCAGCTAAAGCTGGTACTCCAAACTCAGAATGAAGTTACTTATCGCCAACGGCCATTTGATCGATCCGGCTGCGCCGGAAAATACGGGAATGTCCGTTTTGATCGAGGACGGGCGTGTTGAGGCGTGGCTGAGGCCCGGGGAGAAAGCCCCGGAAGGATGCGAGGTGTTCGATGCGAGCGGCTTGCTTGTTGCTCCCGGCTTTATCGATCTGCACGTACATCTTCGCGAGCCCGGGCAAGAGCATAAGGAAACGATCGCGAGTGGATGTACTGCGGCGGGAGCAGGTGGATGGGCAAGCGTTTGCCCGATGCCGAACACAACACCGGTAAATGACAATGCCGCGATCACCCGTTACATGATCGAGCAGGCGGAGCGTGCCGGACTGGCAAATGTGTTTCCAATAGGGGCTATCACAAAATCATCTGACGGGAGCGAGCTTGCGGAAATGGGCGAGATGAAAGCGGCGGGTGCGGTAGCCGTTTCTGATGACGGCCGGCCCGTTTCGAACGCCGGAATTATGCGCCGTGCAATGCAATACGCGCGAGATTTCGATCTACCGGTTATCGACCATTGCGAGGACAAATCGCTTTCATCCGGCGGCGTCATGCACGAAGGCAGAATTTCGCTCCTTCTTGGCTTGAAAGGTATGCCTGCGTTAGCCGAGGAGATCGACGCAGTGCGTGACATCCTGCTTGCAAAGGAAACGGGAGCGCATATACACCTCGCGCATATTTCGACAAGCGGAGCTATCGAAGCCGTACGGCGGGCAAAGAATGAAGGGATAAAGGTCACGTGTGAGGTTACCCCGCATCACTTCACGCTGTCGGATAGGGCAGTCGAAGGCTATGACACTAACACCAAAATGTCGCCACCGCTCCGAAGCGAAGAGCATTTGGAGGCGATCATCGAAGGCATCAAAGACGGAACGATAGATGCCATCGCAACCGATCACGCCCCACACCACGCGGATGAGAAAGCACTTGAATACGACCGCGCGCCGTTTGGGATCACGGGACTCGAAACTGCGGTCGGATTGGCATTCAACGAGCTTGTTCATAGAGGTATTATCGGGCTCGAACGGCTCGTTGAAATGTGCTCGTCAAACCCCGCAAAGATCTTTCGGCTTGACGGCCGCGGCACGCTCAAACCCGGTTCGATCGCGGATGTTTCGATCATTGACCCGGAAAGAAAATGGACATATAGTACCGCCGATTCACGTTCGAAATCGCGCAATACACCTTTCGATGGCTGGGAGTTTACCGGCAAAGCCGTAGCGACCTTTGTAGCCGGAAAGGTAGTGTTCAGCGACATGCAGATCTCTGCTGCAAAAAGTTGAACCGGAGGAAAAACATGATTAAGCATGTGTTGGCTGTCTTGGCTTTCGTGACCTTTGGAGTGCCGGCTTATTCCCAGCGCACGAGCCAATACACCAGCCTGGACGAATCCAAATGCAAGACGCTCGAATTGAATGAAAAGGAGGGAGGGTGGTATCGGGGCGTTTGCTGGGGTGTTGCCGGCTATCAGCTCGAAGTTTTAGAGGGCGACCTCCGCCAAACACTTAACGTGATCGCTCCGAACAAACAGAAGTATTGGTTGGATCTTCAAAATATTACATATTCGTTTTCGAGTTTGGGACCCCGCGCTGAATGGCGAATGAATGGCAAAGTTCCAACCGCCATTATATTTCGTTTCAATCCAGACAAGATTCCCGAAGATCCATCAAAACCAACCTCCTACCTTATCGTTGCGAAGATCACCAAAAAAGAGATCTGCATAACCGACACAGTCGGACCGGGGCAATACCAAAACACTGAGGCTCGCCGGTTTGCGGACACCGCGGCTACGAAACCGTGCAAATTCCAAAAACCGTCGAATTATTTTCAGCGCTAGAATCACGTGCTAAAATCGAACGATCTTGCAGTAAGTAAAGTCCGGAGATTCTTATAGATGGAGTTCTTGACTGATCCCAACGTCTGGTTTGCCTTCGCCACGCTTACGGTGCTTGAGCTTGTGCTCGGCATTGACAACGTCATCTTTATTTCGATCCTGTCAGACAAACTTCCGAAGGAACAACAAGCGAAGTCGCGATATATAGGCCTCAGCCTGGCGCTCATAATGCGAGTAATCCTGCTCCTCTCGCTCACATGGATAATCGGGCTCAAGGAACCGTTGTTCGAGATATGGGGCCGCGGCTTCTCCGGTAAGGACATAGTTCTGCTTGTCGGCGGCCTTTTCCTGATCGCCAAGAGCGTCCACGAGATACACGGAAGTCTTGAAGGCGGAGAGGGCGAGACCGCCCGCAAGGTTTACTCCAGTTTTGCTAGTGTCATCATTCAGATAGTACTTCTGGACATCGTTTTTTCGCTGGATTCGGTCATCACAGCGGTCGGAATGGTAAGTGACGATTTCGGTCCGAATGGCATCTGGATAATGATCGGTGCTGTGATAATCGCGATCGTTGCCATGATGTTGTTCGCGGGACCGATCGGTAAGTTCGTGAGCCAACATCCAACCATAAAAATGTTGGCGCTTTCGTTCCTGCTTATGATCGGCGTGATGCTTGTCGCCGAAGCATTTCATCAAACAATACCGCGAGGATACATCTACTTCGCCATGGTGTTC
>DATFEW010000300.1:0-12992 GCA_035250805.1 Pyrinomonadaceae bacterium | reverse complement strand
ACTTTTCAACGAGAAAGTGCTTATCAACCGAATTGAATACTCCGACGGTGCGATCCTGCAGCGACGCGATTGGAAGATAGAGGAAGTAAAGCTGGGCCTTAAGAAAGTAACTTCTACTCCGTGGGGACGCGAGGTTTGCCGAGTGCTCTAACACACCTTCTAGGCGGTTGCCAGAAACGAAACCAGTTCCTCTCGTGTTGGCAGGGCGGTCCGGGCGCCCAGGCTTCGACATTTAAGTGCGGCCACCCCGTTCGCCATTCGCCCGGCCTCTTCTACGGATTCGCCTTGCAATAATCCAAAAAGAAGACCTACCCGGAAGGCGTCTCCCGCGCCGGTTGTGTCCTTGCAGCCTCCCGGGACGTCAAAACCCTGTGTTTGCAGAAATTCGCCGCCGCATAGCAGAAGCGATCCCGTTGCGCCAAGCGTGACACCCAAAAGTGCATTCGAATACTTCGATTCAAGCGCCCGCAATGCATTCCTGGGATCGTCCACGCCGAGAAACTTCTGCGGGAATTCGGACCCGGCGATCAAAATGTCCACAAGCGGCAGCAGCAGTTCGATGCCGTCGAAAACATTGTCAATGTCAACTGAAACCGGCACTCCAAGTTCCCGTGCGGAGGCCGCCAACCGGATGCAGGCCTCGGTATCGTGGGGTGTCATATGCAGGAGCCGACACTGTTGAACCGCCGCTGGGGGAACGTCGTCCTTCTCGACCCGAAGCTTTTCGTCGCGCTTCCAGATCACCGTCCGCTCACCGGCTTTGTCATCGATCACTATAAATGCGATCTGCGTCTCCGCTGCAGGTATAACTTTTGAAAAGCCAAGGTCGATGTTTTCGTCTTCCAGCGTTTTCACCCCGAAACGGCCCGCATCGTCGTCACCAAAACGCCCTGCGTAGGAGGTCCGCATTCCTAAACGCTGCAGTCCGACCATCGTCGTCGCTATCTCGCCGCCTGCTTTCCGCACATAGGATGTCAATTCCACCTTCGACCCGAAGTTCGGATATTCGGGCACCGATATCAGAAAATCGACGGCATTCGTGCCAAATCCAAGGACGTCAAACGGCGCCTCAGCAGGAATGTTCAATGGAAATCTCATCTATGGATGATCGATGGACGGCGCGTTGCCGAAAGAAAAATTTTCCGCCGTAAAATCCTTGCCTCAAAGTCCGTTTACGGGTTAGATTTGATGAAACAAAATTCTTTCAACGTTTAACATTGAAATTAATCTAGTAGATTTGCGGAGAAAAGAAAATGCCGACATCGATCTGTCCCGAATGTGATGAAGAAGTTTTTGTTGATGCCGAATCGGAGCAAGGCGACCGTGTGACGTGCGACGAATGCGGCTCGGGTTTGGTCGTCGTCGGCCTCGATCCGGTAGAGCTTGACCTTTACGAGGAACCTGAGACGGATGAGCTCAGCGATGAAGTAGACTACGAAGCTTATGATTATGAGAACGATCGATACTGATCGTCAGACCCGCCTATTTCTTCAGTTCAAAACTTGTGCGGTTTTGTTTCACCTTGTATCCCTTCACAGACTCGATCACTACATTTCGCTTAGCGTTCTCGCCGATACGGTTTTCAGCCGGGTGATATGCAAGTGCGTACGAGGAAGTGATCTCCGCCGCGAGCGCACGGAACAGCGGCTCATAATTATCGTCGATCGCCACCAGACTAAGTCCTCCGGTTTGCTGCACGAGACCGCTCGCATCCAACAACGTCATTATAGGTTTCGTATCACGTTGAAGAGGAGAAAAGGACGGCAGGATGATCGAGTAAACACTGACCCCTGCATTGTTTGCGCGCTCGATGACTGTATTGGGCGCGACAACGTCGCCAACCGGGAAGCCGTCTGTGATAAGGATCACCGCGCGTTTCGGGGCCCGACCTTGCAGCGTCCGGGGCGTATTCTTATCGATCATTCGGATCGACATGTCGACCGCGTCGAACGCATGTGTCGACCTTCCGTCCTGATCGTGATCGAACTTTGACAACGACCGCTTGAGCACATCCGGCCGGTTCGTGAACGACTGGATCTTTTTGACCTCCATCGCAAAGGCGACCAAAGCGAAATACGATTCGTAATCGCCAAAACGATCAATGAATCCATTGATAGCAAATCGAAGTTTTTCGAGCTCAGCCGCGGTCATACTGCCAGAGACATCGACCGCGAATACAATGATCATCGGGCGCGTTTTCACACCCGATCGAACGGGTTGAAAGAAATCGATACGCTGCGGCTTTCCGTTCTCGAATATCCTGAAATCCTCCGCACGCAAACCATGCACGGGTTTTCCCGCCTTGTCTTCAACAAGCACCTCAAATTCGGCGAGTTCTGTATCTACGCGTACAACCTTTTCTTCATCCTGCGCGTGTACTGTCAATGTCGGCGAAAGGATGATCCAGAAGAGTGAGACCACGAAGAGTCTGTTAATAAAACGTTTCAATTCCGTGCGGGCCATATATTCATTTTGAACGCATTCGGTCAAATTGAGCAATCATTTTGATCGACATTTTGAGGACAGCGCGTATGTAAAGCCCTAAACATGTAGATTTTCACGTGTCTGCGCAGAGCTGGGATTGGCACACAAATTGTATATAAAGAACGCGCGCGTAGATGAAGAGTTTCCACTCGCATTACCAAATGTACTTCGACCCACAATTAGCCCGCAGGATGATCGAGTTCGTAAAGCGCCGCGCTCTTTCCTTTAGCGGGGCGGGTCTCGTGCTTCTGGTTTTTGCAGTGCTTTACTTCGGTCCCGCATTCATCCTCGTGATCGCCGTCGCGGGCGTTTCGGGCGCGGGGGCCTATGCCGTCCATCGTCGGACACTTGAGCAAAAAACCCGCCAGATAAGTGAGGCAAGCAGAATGCACCTTGCGACCGTGGAGGCGCTTGCAACTGCGATCGACGCCCGGGACCAGATCGGTATGGGGCACGTCCGCCGCACGCAGATCTACGCCGTCGGCCTTGGCAATCTTCTGGGCTTAGAGGAAAGTGAAATAAACGCTCTTAGAACGGGAGCATTGCTTCACGATATCGGAAAACTTGCCGTTCCGGATCACATCCTGAACAAACCGGGCAAGCTAACGCCTGCCGAGCTGGAAAAAACAAAGATCCATGCCTCCGTTGGTGCATCGATCCTGGACAAGGTCGGTTTCCCCTACGCCGTGGTTCCGACGGTAAAACACCATCATGAATTTTGGGATGGTAACGGTTATCCCGAAGGATTGAAGGGCGAAAAGATCCCGCTTACTGCGAGGATCCTCTCGATCGCCGATGCTTACGATGCGTTGCGCGAGGTCCGCCCGTTTCGCCCTGCGAAGACAAAACGGGAGGCAGTCGATCTTCTGCGCGAGCGGGCAGGCTCACAATACGATCCGAAACTGGTTGAACTATTTCTGCGAAATCTCGCTGAATTCGAGTGGGAGATAAATGCGAACGGCCTTGATTACCAGATACGTGAGAATGAAGGGGCATCGAGGCAGCTAATAACGAACGACATCCAAAGTCCGAACTATATCGAGCAGATCAAGCGCGCAAATCGCGAGGTTTTCACCCTTTACTCGATCGCACGTGAATTCACGTCATCGCTTGAGCTTAACGAGACGCTCGTGTTGTTCGCTGTCAAGGTTGCCGAATTCGTTCCATACGATTCGATAGTCATCACACTCTCGCAGCCTGGTTCCGAGGTCGCACGAACGGTCTATGCCGGGGGAGCGCACAGCGGACTACTTGCTATGAGAAAAACGATCGTCGGCCAGGGTGCCACGGGATATGTTCTGAAGAAACACATACCAGTGGTGAATGTCGATCCGGCATTCGACCTGAGCTTTATCCCGGATGACGAACTTGTCGCGTACAAAGTGATGGCGGCCCTGCCCCTCTTCGCGGATGATAATATGATCGGAGCTGTCTCGATCTATTCGAGCAAGCTTGATTACTTTCAAGACGAGCACATAAGGCTGCTGGAGACCATCTCGCATATTGCCGCCGATGCGATCAATATCGCGCTCCAACACGCCGAAGCCGAAACCTATGCACTTACGGATCCGATGACAGGTCTGGCAAATTCCCGCAGCTTGCGATCGCAGTTCGAAAAAGAGTTGGTACGGGCAAACCGCGGCGGCAAGGGATTTCAATTACTGGTGATGGACCTCGACGGCTTTAAGTCCGTGAACGATAATTACGGGCACAAACTTGGCGACACGATGCTCAAGGCCGTTGGCGGTGTGATCAGCAGCCAACTTCGGGAGTATGACTTCCTGGCGCGCTATGGCGGAGACGAGTTCATTGCTATCGTTCCTGAGACCGATCCTGAGGGCGCCGAGAGCCTGCTTGAACGCATAACTGATGCAGTCGATAGTTTCCGACTCGCGGTTGGAAACGGAGTGGACGCGAGGGTGGGTATCAGTCTCGGCTCGGCGAACTATCCCGGCGATGGCGAAACGCTTGATGCTTTGATCGAGGCAGCGGACAAGCAGATGTATATCGCCAAAGAGAACAACCGGAAGAGGATCCGGGACAGCGAGGGCCTCGGCCCTACTATCGTCGACATCGGACAGGATGGAAACGGATATATTCCCACCCCAACCGGCACAGAAGAACCTAAAGTCCTTACGCGAGCCGTTAGCTAAAATGCCTGCGAGAATCGGAAATGCAGTTTGCTCGGCGATGGCCTGAAAACTGCCGGGGGTCCTACATCCTGAGGTATCAGAAACCCCTGCGGATTCAATAGATAGCCGTAGTCAACAGCGAATTCCCCTCCAACCGGAGTCTTCAGCCGAAGGCCTACTCCTACGGTGTTCGACCATTTCACCAGAAGGTTTCGCTGGAACACGTCGGTCGGGGGTACGTCGGGCGGATTGATTATGTCCCCGACCTTTCGATAAACATTTCCACCGTCATAAAACGGGACAAAACGAATAGATTTGCTTACCGGGATCCGAGCCTCCACGCTGACCACCGCGAGTGCGTTTCCGCCAAAGGGGACCGTAAAAGGTTCCAGGGTGACTATTTCGCCGTTGCTGTCTCGAAATTCGCCTTCGGGAACAACGACCACGCGTGGCCCGGCAGACTCGAAATCGAATCCTCTCAGCGTCGTCGATCCGCCAGCGAAAAACCGCTCGCTGATCGGAAGGATCTTTTCCAGGCCGGGAAACTCTGGCGGCCCAAAACGGTTCGTCTCCTTGAAAACGTTTGCGAGGCCGATAATGCCACGCGCCGCGATCGTGGTGTTACGAAGTTTCGGAAACGTGTGATAGAAGTTATACGACGCCTGAAACTTGTTGAAGCCGATGTTTGCGCCGAGGGTTGGAATCGAAACGCTGTACTCAGCCGTTAGATAGTTTCCATTCGTTGGATCTGTCGCGCTGTACCGGCAGGGCTCAACCACTTCGCCCTTATCTATGATCTCAAGGATCGAATATCTCGACTGACAGTTCCGGCGGGTGTCGCGGGCAAATGTAACACTGAACCCGGACGTTCGAATATGCGAATCCGGCAAAAGCAGATCCTTGATCAGGAGGCTGTCGATATCGTACAACCGCGCATCCTCATACTTATAGCGAAAGAACAGTACGCTTCGTTGCTTGAGACTGAGGGTGAAGTTCGTCTCCGCAAAGATCGAAAAGCGGTGGATCGTGGGGTCGCCGGCAGGATTGCCGAACTCATCGATCGGGTCTCCATTTTCGTCAACCCGCTGAACGATACCGAATGCCCCCTGATCGAACGCCGAGCGGAAAAACCTCGTGACCGTAGAATCGCGTTGATACTGTGCCGAGATCGTCAGCGGCGCGAATCGGTTTTCCTTTTGCCGAAAGAACCTCGGGTCGACAAAATCCAATTGGGCGATCTGTCGGCGCTGGCTCCAGCTGATACGCGCGCCGCCCTGCCAAAGGCGGCCGAAGAGATTGAGATGGCGAAGATCAAAGAACCCATTCCAGCCGACGTCCGTCGAAAATCCGCCGCCATAGGATGCGATCCTCTGATCCTGTTCGACAACGCTCACGATAACGTCCACATCCTCGGCGCCGTCAGGACGGGCACCTGCGCGCCTCGGCTCTATCTTGACCAGACTGAAAACATCACTGGAATAAAGATTCTGCTCGCTGAGATAGATATCCGGCTGAGTGAGCAGCTCACCTTCCTCCAGAACAATTGCTTCTCTGATGCTTTCGGTCTTTGTATCCTCATTTCCGGTAACGAGAATTCGGCGTATATAGACGGGTTTGCCTTCGTCTTTTATCGTGTAGACTACTTTCGCGGTTTTGGGGGCAGCGGGGTCGGCGGCCGTAGGTGCGTCGATCGCGGTTTCACTATTGACCTTGGCGTAATAGTATCCGGCTTGAGAGTAAAATCTCGCCAACTGGCGTTCACCGTTTCGAACCTTTGCGCGCGAAAAATTTGTACCCACGAGCGTCGGCAATTCGGCCATCAGCCGCGCGTCGGTGAAAGCTGAATTGCCTACGATCGAAACTTCGGAGATCGTCGTCGGCTCACCCTGATCTACGACAAAGGTTATGACCAAATTCTCGCCGTCGGGAGTAACGCCCTGATGGGCGCGAACGGTTGCGTCGAGATACCCAAGTTGGTTCAGCAGCGACCGGATCGTCGCCGTATCCTGCTCGAGGATCCTATTGCTGGTATAACCGCGCCCGTAGCCGAAAACCGGGATCACTCCCAGAAGGTTTGCCCGTTGCGACTCAAGCACAGGCAGAATCTCCTCTATAGTAAAGAGATTTGTGCCCTCAAGCCGAATATCGTTTAACCGGAGCCTGCGATCGAGATCGACGCGATATTTGAGGACAGCCTTTTTGTTTTCGAGATCGGCACTGGCGAGTGCCGAACAGAGGGCTTCGCTCTCCTCCGGTGGGGATGGCGGCGGGTTAGCAACAACGGCCGGGACGATAGAGCAGACAGGCGTAACCTTTGCGAAAAAATAACCCTGTTCCTGGTAATAGTTCTCGAGCCGACGAGCACCTTCGATTATCGCGGAATATTCAAGGGTTCCGTCACGTGTAACCGGCAGTAGCCGGTCTCTGGTCCTTTCACCAAGTTCGCCTTTTTCGGTTTCTACGATGACCTCGGCGACCGGCCCGCTTTGGCCCGAGATCCTCACTTCAACAGTATTCGAATCCGGATCGTAAACAGGCCTTGATTCATTGATGACAGGAGCAAGGTATTGCTTGTCGATCAGCGCGTTACGTACGCGTTCCGTGTCATTTTTAAGCAGCTCACTCGTGTAGATTTCCCCGGGCTTCAACTTCAGCGATTTCATCACCTCCGTCGAGTCGAAGCCGTCGATGTTTACAGTAACTGATTCGACGCGTGCCGGCTCGCCTGGCGTCACTCGGAATGCGACCGCGACATCGTTTTGAGCAGGCAGTTGCTGTAGGTTATACGTTACGCGCGCCCGCAGGAAGCCCCGTTCGCGGAGATACTCGAGAATGGCGTTGGCGTTCGCCTGTAACGTCTCTTCAGTAACTACCGACCCTGGGTCGAGCAGATTCAAACGATAAAGCAGCTCCTGCTCTGTGATCTTCGTATCAGGGCCATCGATGGTCAATGTCACCCGTGTTGCCTTTGGCTTCCGGCGGATGGTGAAGGTCAACGCGACAGAATCGTCCGTCGTACGGCTAGCAGCCACGTCTACGGCGAGGATGTCGTTCAGCGAATGCAACTGCCCGATCGCTTCGCGGATCTTAACGGCGGAGTAGGTTTGTCCGAGGGATTCGCGGATCGTGCGTCCGATGCCCGGATCACCGGCGGCATCCGACGCCACACCGTCAACGACGAGTCGTATGGAATCGATCCTGTCACCTTCGAATTCTGTTTGTGCAAAGGACGCAAACGCGCCGAAGAGTAAAAATATCACAGCAAACAAGAAATGCTCGATTCTGACGGATCTCTTGGTTTTATGACGGATCGCTTTGGCTCGAAGGTCGATCTTCTGCATCGAGATCAGAATCGCCTCCTAAACCGCACGCCGAAACTGAAGTTGTTGCGGCTATGCGTAACATTCGTCAGCGATCGCTGTTCGTATTGAGCTACGAAGGAGAAATTGTTCGACACGCGATATTCGAAAGCCAGGACCTGATTCTGGTCATACGACAGATTGGTCGAGTAGGTAACCCGCAGGTTATTGTTTATCTGTCTTCCAACCGTTAACCGGGCACCCGGGCTTAGCGTTTTCCCCGCGATTATCGGATCGATCTCGAAAACATTTAGCCCGAACAATCGGTCCGTCGCCCTGCGGACCGGCTCATTGATGATCGAATCGGTAAGGACCTCCGCCGCCGTGTTCAGGCCGGTCACGAGGGTCGGTATACCCGATTCGGTATTCGAAAGGCTTCCGGTGGTAATTAGCGAGATAACATCGGCCTGCGGCAGCGCCGGGCTTGAGCGGACCGACGCATTCAGCTGATCAGTGTCATTAAGCGGGCCGCTCAAATTTACGAAGATCTGATAACCCGCGATCTCGGTTTCAGCCTGAAGGCTAACGACCGGTTCAAAGTCAGTACCAGGTGGAAACTCGACCACAAGGCGCTGGATGTCGTAAGTATCGCGACGGAAGAATATCTGTCCGCTGTTCGCGACTATCCGGCCGGTAACATGTGGATCGTCCGCACTTCCCGTGATGCTCAATGCCACGGAAGCCGTCAGATCGGCAAGATTGTTCTGGACCACCAAAGCGTCGCTTCCGACGATGGTAATATCCAGCGTCGGAGCCGTGAGCGACGAACTCCCGGTCAGGGTCGGATCACGGCGCCCGCCCACAAGCGTCGCGAGGTCGATGTCCTTGGAATAAACAGCACGGCTCGCCCTGATATGTCCGGTGATATGCGTTGTAAGTTGATCGCGAACCAGTCTGCCCGTGACCTCGAGATTAGCGTCTCCGGTCGTAATGAAGTCGTCGGGGTAGGGTATCGTGATGTCATCGCCGTTGATCGACACGCGATACTCCTCTATTCGCAGATCGTCAGTGAAACGCGCCCCGCCCGTCGCCGTGAACTCCCCTCCGCCAAGGTACCCGCTAAGTCTTTCGATCTGCGCCTGTTGTGAGGTAAAGAGGATCCGTCCATTCATGCGCTCGAATGTCAGTCGTTCATCGCCGACAAAAGTTGCGAGCGAGGCATTTACCAGATTTGCAGAACCGGAAAGCTCAGGTTTCTCGTAGGTCCCCCCAAGCCGCATCGAGGCATCCGCAAATCCGCCGAAGAACGTGTCGGCCGATTTGAGCGGACCGATCACGTTCAGCAGCGCGAGGTTTACTCGGCCCTCGACCGAAAGACTATTTAGGCCGCCCGTCGAGATCGCATAGGTCCCTGTCACCGAGACATTCGATCCACCGCCCTCAAATTCCGCGGAAACGAAAGTGATCTGACTCGGATCGAAGGTAATAAGCACAGGCTTCGTGGCGACCAGCGGAGTTTCTTCTATACGAAGTGCCAGGCTGGTGAACCGCGCGTCGCCGGTCAGTTTTTCAGCCGAGTAAACGCGAACGCCAGCCTGGTCAACATATGAAAGATCTCCCTCGAATCGAACCGTACCCGTACCTACGCCGCCCATGTTAATGTTCCTGGTCTGCGGCACAAGCGCGAAAAATGGCCCGAGCGGGCTCTCGTTGAACTCACTCCTCACAGCGAAGGGTAAATTTGGGTTGCCAAAATTAAGCGTAGCCGTTATCGGCTGTGGCTTACCAGCAAGCATGACGACCATTTCTGCATTCAAGATCTGATCGTTCGTTGCCCCCTTAAAGGTCACTGCGCCGAAAACCTGATCGTTGATCACAACATCGGTCGCCGTGCCGTCGAAGTTGATCGCGTATGACGAAACATTGTCGTACTCGCCGGTCGCTGTTCCCTTAGCATCAACGACACCGGCGACTGTCGAAATTCCGCCAATCGGAGGCAAAGCAGCCAGCACAAGCGGCAAGGGCATATCCTCACTGGAGAACGAAAGATTAAATGCAGTCGTGTTTGTGTTGACGGTGCCGTTAACTCTAAATGTGCCGCCACCGCTGTTCATCCCCACCGCTACCGTTAAGTTCCCGCTGCCGTCAAAATCAGCCTTCACTGCCAGATTCTGAAATGACTGCGATCCGATCGTGCCGTCGGCCGTTATCAGGTCGATCGACCCGTCGGCGAGATCCGGCAAACCCGAAAGGTCAACCGTTCCGGAAGTCCGGCCTTCGATCTTTCCGAAACGATCGAGGAACCGTACCGGGAGCGCGGCCAGCAGATCTCCGGCGTTGATATCCGTGAGTTTTGCCTGAACAGATGTGTTATTCACTCCACCACTTGGCGCGGTTATCTCAAATGTTGCGTTCCCGCCGCCCAGCTCGTTGAGCCTTCCATTCGTTAGCCGAACCCCGAAAGGCGAAACATTGATTGCTGTAGTCACGGAACCAATGGGCCTTCGGTTAAGTACGAAAGTCTCTAAAGCAGCGCGGCCATCCAGTATGGGATCGCTTATGTTCCCAGTCAGATCACCCGTGAAGGTGAGGTTCCCTGCAAAGCTCGCATTTATCGAATCGAGCATCTGTGTCGCTTCCGAGGCGATGTCCATAGAGCGGAATATCCGATCTATCTCGCTCGCATCCGTCGAATTCAACACGAGGTGAAGATTAGAATTGTAGGCACGCAGGTCGAATTGCCCGGTAGCATCGAGACTGCTCTTCGGTGAGGTGAATTTTGCCAGATCCACATTGAATAGGCCATTAGTCGCGGTCAGCTCGACGTCACCTTCGACAGGGATAGAACCCTGGACTGCAGAGCCGGCGTCGGCGGTAATGTCGGCACTCACGGACCCGCTTGTTGTCTTGATATCCGTTCCTTGAAAAGTAACATCGAGGTTTCCGGTCGTCTTGCCCTCAAGCGGCGGGATCACGCCGCTTTGGAGCGAAAGAAGTATTTCAAGATCGAGATTGGCGAAGGCGACAGCAACTTTCGACGTTGTTGAAGAATTGAATGCAATGGTCGCATCGCCGTTCACCGTGCCGTTCATCATCTCGCCGGTCAGATCATCAAGAACGACGCGGTCATTGTTGATATCCACCCTCGCCCGAGCATCGCCCAACGGAACCGTTCCCACTATCCCGCCGCCGATGCTCATATCGAAGCTTGCGCGATAACGGCCCGAATCTTCGACAACAAAAACAGGCTTGATGACCTTTACGCTCTCAAGGCTCCCGCCGTTTGGCAGCGTTTCCGTTTTAAGAAGTGCTATTGTCCCGGCGTCAATATCGTTCGTCGTGCCCTCCACACGCCCCTCTTTTACCGCGAGGCGTACGCCCCCAATATTCAAACTGCCAAGCTCGGCTCCGCCGGTTACGATCTTCGCGGCGCGAAGCCGGTCGGCATAGATCTTTGTGTCTGCTGAACCCACGGCAATGTCGAGCTGGGGAGATTCCACGCCCGAAATGCGGGTGCTGCCCGAGTTGACTTGTGCGGCGGTCACATTGTTGATCCGGATATCCGTTCCGCCGGAATCATCATTCAAAGCCAAAGAGCTCGCGCGCATATCGCGCACATCGGCGCCCGCGATTCTGGACGATTGGGCTGTCACGCCGCTCACGTTTACATTGGCCCCACCGTTCCCGGTTTTGACGGAAAGGCTGCTGCTATTAAGCCCCGACCAACTGTTGTTACCAACCTTTAGCGATCTCGCGCTTGCATTCGGGGCCGTGATAGACGTAACGCCATTTTGGCTTGCAAACTTAAGATTCCTGGCAGCAAGCTCCTCAAATACTGTATCTCCGACGGCGAACCGCTGTGCTTTGCCATATCCCGCCGCGAGATCGACCGTCTGGTCCCTGAGCTCCGCCGTGGCATCCGAAAGGTACAAGTTCCCGACCGTCATTGCCCCTGATTTCACCGCAGCAGCGTGCAGTTCGCCGAACCAGCGAAAATCGGTTCCTGTACCGCGAATAGTTCCGACCATACGCGGAAATTCGACACGGAAATCGTTATAGGTCAAAAGCTCGGCGACTGCGGTACCGTTCGCTTCGTAGTTTGCATTTGTACCGGCAACGGTTCCTTCAACGTTGAAGGCTTTCAGGTAGACGTTGTCCACCGATAGCGCCTGGGAATCTGCCGTGCCTTCGACCTGATATGTCTGGCCTGCTCCGTATATCTTGCCTCTGAAATTCGCAACGCCGCGCAATGTCGCCTCCATCGGAAATGTGTTCGAGGTCTGCGTGAGGTCCACGGTAGACTCGACGTTCATTTCGTAGGTGAGGTCTTCCCAGTTTGTAATTTTGCCGGTCATCGCCGTGTATCCGATCGGCGTATCGATCCGCAATTCGTGCACATCGGCCCCTTTTCCGTACGCGACCCCGCGGGCTTTGATATCGATCTCGTTAAGCGGGCTGCCGTTCCAGACAAACACCGAATCGGTAGCGCTCGCATTGATGACGAACCGGAGTTCCTCGGATTCAACGGGCTGAAGGCTTTCGGCAGTGGACGCTGATTCTGGCAAGGCGGGCGCGGGCTCGGGTTCGATCGTCACGACGACGTTATTCGCATCACCGGAGATGTTATGCGCTGCGTCGCCAACATGAACGACCCCGTCACGAAGTGAAAACCGAATTGAATCGTATCGGAAATTTACCCGCGCGCCTTCTTCTTCCACAAACACCAGGTTTGAGTAATTGGAATTTCCCTCCTCGTCGAAGGTTATCCAGACCTCGGCGCCGTTGATGTCGGTTGTGTCGATGCTAATGTCTCGGCTCAGGCTCCACGAGAACACCTCCACTACCGACAGCCCCAAGCGCGCATCGCGAATGAAGAACAGCTTTTCACCGGTTGTCTTGTTGTTGAAGGTGGCGTTTACAAGGTGAAGCTCAAAGGGCGAGATAGTAACGTCGAACTCGTCGGCATCGAACACAATGCCGATGTCGGCCATCTTGGCAGTGAACTGGTCCTCGACATACGTGTCAACCACTCCGCCTCGGTAGGCAACGTAAAGAGTTACAAAGAACGCCAGAGCGA
>DATFEW010000275.1:0-12257 GCA_035250805.1 Pyrinomonadaceae bacterium | reverse complement strand
GGACGCGCTAGAAGAAAAGGAAACGAACACGGTCTATCAATTTGAAGACAAACTTCGGCAGCAGATGAAGTTTCTGGATTGGGCGCCGGTCTTGACAATTTCGGCGCTGACCGGCCAGCGCGTGCAGCGAATTTTGTCGCTCGTGGCTAAGGCATATGACGCACGAAATGTTCGTGTGCCTACCGCGAAGTTGAACAAGTTTTTCGAGGATAATATTTCGCAGCCGAAGGGCGGAACCGCGCCGGCACCGGTAAAGGGCGGCGTTTCGCGGCTACGGGTGAAGTACATCACGCAGGGAGGCATTCGTCCGCCGCTTTTTGTGCTGTTCACCGCCGGTGGAAGCAAGGCTGGATTACACTTTTCATATCTGCGATATATCGAGAACCGGCTTCGCGATGAGTTCGAGTTTTATGCTACACCTATACGTATAAAGGAGCGACGCAAGGCCGCATCCCGTTCCGCAAGACCTTAGTATGGAAATCATTTTGTTACTGGTCCGTCTCTTCCTGTTTGGCGTTTTCGTTTTCGCCGGGATCGGAAAACTTCTCGATCTCGAAGGCTCTGAAAAAGCCGTGAAAGGCTTTGGCATTCCCGAGCCGCTGGCGAAACCGGTATCACGGTTCCTGCCGGTAGTTGAGATCGTTATCGGGGTGCTTTTGCTGTTTGTCGGAACGGCGTGGATCGGCGCGGTTCTCGCATTTCTTCTTCTACTCGTCTTTATCGGAGGAATGGCTGTCCAACTGGCCCAGGGCAACGCTCCGGACTGTCATTGTTTCGGCCAGATCCACAGCGAACCTGTCGGAAAATCTAGTTTGATCCGAAATATCGTTTTTGCAATACTTTCTCTTTTGCTCATCTGGCAGGGCCCCACAAACCAAGGGTACGATCTGTCAGCCTCTTCAACCGATATGTTGCAAGCTGTCCTTATTCTTGGAATTTTGGTCCTCGTCGCCGTCGCTGTCTTCTATTTGAAGAAGATCTTTGAGCAGCAGCTGCAGATCACGCGTCGCATCGAAGTGTTGGAGTTGGTCTCGCGCGACGGCGCGCATGTAGAACGTGAAGACGTAGGTAGCCCGACAGAGAGCCTTCCACTCGGCGCTCCGTTTCCCGAATTTGAGTTGGCGGACACCGGCGGAAAGCGCGTTCGGTTCTCCGATTATCGGAAGGCACGCGAGCCGATCCTTTTCTTGTTTGTAAGTCCGGACTGCGGACCGTGCAATGCGCTTTTTCCTGAGATACAGGAATGGAGAAAAGATCATGCTGATAAGTTCAAGATCGTTCTCGTGAGCAGCGGAAGCATATCCGCGAATATCGAAAAGTTTGGCGAGGAATTTGGCGTGCTCCTTCAGGAGAAACGCGAGCTTGCGGAGCAGGTAAAAGCGCGATGGACGCCTACGGCGATCTATGTAAACGCGGACGGTAAGATCGCAAGCCATCCGGCGGCAGGTGATACTGCTATCCGCGAACTGGTCGAGAAGCTCCATACTGAAGATCTAGCGAAGGAGCACCTTTACTTCTCCGCCGATGGAAACGGATCTAAGGTGCTGATAGGCGAGAAAGTGCCCGAGTTTTCAATGGAAGCTCTCAACGGCCAGACCATTACGCACGAGGCTTTCCAGGGCAAAGAATCACTCGTTGTCTTCTTCAGTATGACCTGTCCACACTGCGTTCGGATGATCGAAGAGCTGAAGGAATGGGACCTGACGAAGGGCGCGGATGAACCCAACCTGATCGTGTTTTCGGACGGCGATGCCGAAGCACACGAAGAGTTGGACCTTAGTGCGCCGATAATTTTGGATAAGGACCATAAGGTTTCCGCCCAGATCGGCATGAGAGGAACGCCGTCAGGAGTGCTTGTAAACGAGAAGGGTGAGATAGTGACCGAAACCGGCGTCGGTGCTCCTAATATTTGGGCGTTGATCGGAAAAGAACGTCCTTCGAAATAATGCATGGGCCGATAGACTTCAAGATCACCGCCCAGGACGGTGAAGCCAGAACAGGGTCAATAAGAACGAGGCGTTCGATCATCGAAACGCCCGTTTTTATGCCTGTGGGTACACAGGGCGCTATCAAAGGCGTGCGGTTCGAATGGCTCGAGAACGAACTCGATGCGCGCATCATCCTTGGCAACACTTATCACCTTTATCTCCGGCCGGGCATTGATGTGATCAGAAAGCTCGGTGGGCTGCACAAATTTTCCTCATGGAGCCGATCGATCCTTACCGATTCTGGCGGCTACCAGGTTTTTTCGCTCGCCAAGATGCGAAAGCTCACCGACGAGGGTGTTGAATTTCGTTCGCACATCGACGGCGCCCGTTGTTTCCTATCGCCGGAAATTTCAATGAATGTGCAGGCCGCTCTCGATTCGGAGATCGTGATGGCGTTTGATGAATGTCCGCCGGGCGACGCGGAACACGAGGCGACTCGGAAGAGCTTGGAGCTGACGGCGCGCTGGGCGAGACGGTCGAAGCAACGGTTTGACGAGCTTCACACGGCCCAGAGTACAAACTTTAGCTCGTCATCTGAAAAAAAGAGGCAGGCTGAAGCCTGTACTTTGAACGGGATGCAAGCTCTCTTTGGGATCATACAAGGAGCCGGGCATTTGGACCTGCGCAACGAGAGCCTTGAACGTACGGTCGAGATCGGGTTTGACGGATACGCTATCGGCGGACTGAGCGTCGGTGAAGAAAAGGATGTGATGTATGGCGTGTTGGAACACATCGCGCCGAAGATGCCGAAGGTCCACCCGCGTTATCTGATGGGCGTTGGCACGCCCGAAGATCTGCTTGAGGCAATTTCACACGGCGTTGATATGTTCGACTGCGTATTACCTACGAGGAACGGCCGCACCGGGGGCGCATTCACGTCGCGCGGAAAGATAAACATCAGAAATGCAAGGTTTGTCGATGACGACGGCCCAATTGATCCCGATTGCTTATGCTCAGTTTGCGCTCGTTATTCACGGGCGTACATTCGTCACCTTTACCAGGCCGGCGAGATGGCGGCAGCCACGCTGATCTCTCATCACAACCTTGCTTTTTATTTGAACACAATGCGTTCGGTCCGCGAGGCGATCGCCGGGGGAACGTACCTGGCTTTTAAGAATTCTTTTCTTGAAAAATTACGTGAAAATCAGGACGGGGGCGTTTGAAAATCGAACACGTAATGTATATCATTGACCTTTTGTTTTCGGCTTGATGACGATGAGTATACTTCTCTTAATGTTTCAGGACGGTGGAAGCAGTTTGCTCTGGACGCTGCTGCCTTTCGTTTTTATCTTTGGTATTTTCTATTTTCTTGTGATCCTGCCGCAAAAGCGCCAGAAGCAGCAACTTCAGGAGATGATCACGCAACTTAAGATAAACGACGAGGTCGTCACCAACGGTGGTGTCATTGGGCGGATCAAGGAAGTGAAAGACACGAGTTTTATTATCCAGAGCGCGGAAAAATCCTTTCTGGAGATCGGAAAAACCGCCGTCGTCGGTAAGAAGCCTGAATAGGAGATGGGCCGTAGCTCGTAGATAGTTGATCGTTGGCCTATATCGAACCATTCAACGATCAACGACTAACGAGCGACGAACAACCATCAGCAACAATAATGAAAAGAAGTACTCTGTGGTTTCGGACGGCGATCATCCTCGCGATCACACTTGTTGGAACTTATCTGGTTTTCGGGCCCCGTCGTGTGCCGACTGCTCACGACCTTTCATGGACCGGGATCAAGGAGAATCTCGCAAGTAACATTAACCTCGGACTCGATCTTAGGGGGGGCTCTCACCTGGTGATGCGGGTGAAGACCGACGATTACCTAAAGGCCTTGACTGAGAGCAACGCTCAGGCGGCCTTCTCGGCTGCGCAGGACGCGAAATTGCCGGTTACAGGCAGCTCAATGGTTGCTGCAAATGGTAACTATATTGTCACGCTGGAGCTTTCGGATCCGTCGCAAGCCGACGCCGTTGCTGAGGAGGTTAAGAAAAAGGTCGACTTCTTCAATTGGTCGCAAAACGTTTCCGGGAATACGTTGACATGGTCGCTCCCGTCGAATGTCCAGACGGTCATGAAGAACGAGGCGGTCGAACAAGGATTGAACATCGTTGAGACGCGGATCAACAAACTAGGCGTAAAGGAACCAACTCTTCAGCGGCACGGTGCCGATTCATCTGGTCAGATCCTTTTGCAAATGCCCGGCGTCGACGATCCAGAACGGGTCAAGAAGCTCATCGGGGCGGAATCAAACATGCAGTTGATGAAGGTGGTAAGTCCGCCGAGTCCGGCTCCGGTTCAGACATACCCAACGCGCGAAGCCGCTCTTCAGTCGCTTGGGGGGACTCTTCCGCCGAACAGGCAGATATGGCCGTATGCCGAAAAACTGAGCGAGGCTGAAGGCGCGACGCCTGATACGCCGGCCGAACCTACTCGGTGGGTCGTCGTCGAATATCCGGCAGTCGTGCCGGGTAATGAGGTACGAGGCGCGAGCGCAGTCTCGAGGACGGGAAACGACGCGGATTATCAGATCGAATTCTATTTGAAGCCCAGCGGTGCTCAAAAATTCGGTGAGTGGACGGGAAAAAATATCAACAACTATATGGGCGTTTATCTCAATGAAGAGATCAAGTCCATCGCTTATATCAAGTCGCAGATCTTCGAGCGCGGAGAGATCTCAGGTCAGTTTACCAAGCAGGATGCCGAGGACCTGGCGATGACGCTGAGGATCGGCGCCTTACCGGCGAAGATCGAATACCAGGAGGAGAGAACCGTTGGGCCGAGCCTCGGCGCCGACTCGATCCGTGCGGGTGTCACAGCATCGCTCGCGGGGCTTCTCTTCATCGTGGTTTTCATGCTGATCTATTATCGCGGAGCCGGGGTCAACGCGGTCATCGCTTTGATACTAAATATGCTCCTGACCATGGCCGCTATGGTTCTCATAGATTCGACGCTGACCCTTCCGGGTATTGCCGGGTTGATCCTGGGCATCGGAATGGCCGTAGATTCGAACGTGCTGATCTTCGAAAGAATGCGTGAGGAATTGCGCGCGGGACACGAAGTGCGACAAGCCGTAAATCTCGGTTTTGACCGAGCGTTCATCACGATCATCGATACGCACGTTACGACGATCATCTCAGCGACGATCCTTTATTTGTACGGGTCGGGACCGATCCGGGGTTTCGCTGTGGTGCTCGTGCTCGGACTATTGATCAATTTATTCTCTGCGGTATTTGTGTCGCGAACAATCTTTGAATGGCTGCTTCAATTGCGGCCGAACGCGAAGACCTTGAGTATTTAAGAAATAATGTTTCAGATCTTACCGAATGTAAATGTCGACTGGATGGGCAAGCGAAAGCCCCTTGTCTTTTTGTCGATCGCTATCCTGCTCGCCGGACTTGCCTCCGCGGTCGGCCGCCAACTCACCCCGGGCGGCACAGAGGCGTTCAATCTGGGCGTCGATTTTCAGGGCGGCACGGTCATTACTGCGAAGTTCAAGCAGAAACCTGCCTCCGACGAGCTTCGAACCGCATTGGGCAACGCAGGAATTCAGGAAGCAATAATTCAGGATTCGACCGACAAAACCGACGAAGTATTGATCAAAGTCCCTCTGTTTGAAGCTCCACCAGCCGAAGGCGAAGCTCCAACGGAGGCTGAGACAGCAAATCAGGTCGATCAGGGAAGGCAGCGTGTAAAAACGGCACTGGATACTTTCGGCAAAGAAGCGGATCCCGCGGCTGATCTTTACGTGGATGAGGCTGCTGCCTATAAAATAGTAGGAACGGATTCCGTTGGCCCTATTGCAGGAGCTCAGCTTAGAGATGCCGCCGTGATCGCGACCTTGCTCAGTATGGTCGGGATCCTTCTTTTCATCGCATTTCGATACGATTGGACATACGCTGCAGGCGCGGTCGTCGCCGTTTTTCACGACGTGCTGATCACGCTCGCTTTCTTCTCGATCTTCCAGTGGGAGGTCAGCCTGTCGGTCCTCGCGGCGCTGCTTACACTCGTAGGTTTTTCGGTGAACGACTCGATAGTCATCTTCGACCGAATTCGTGAGAACCTTACGCTTCATCGCGAAAAATCGCTCTATCAATTAACGAACGACTCGATAAACCAGACGATGTCGCGGACGATCGTAACCAACGGTCTTGTTTTTCTATCAGTACTCGCCCTGGTCCTTTTCGGCGGTGAGGTGCTGCGCGGGTTTTCACTTGCGCTCCTTGTTGGCTCGATCACAGGAACATATTCGACAATTGCGATCGCAAGCCCGATCGCCATCTGGTGGCAAAGCAAACTTGGCCGTGCCGAAATGAAGGATGTGACCTCAACTAAGGCTACGACCGAGAAACTTGCGTCCGCTTCGAGGCGTTCGGTGACGCGTCGGCCCGTAACGCGTTGACGGGAACATTTTCTGCGTTTTGGTGTCTAAACTTTGGATGGCTTTCTTGACATTCGGGGGGTTAATAAATAGACTTCATAACGTTGCTGGTCAATTAGGTATTTCTACGTACATTTCCCTTGTTTCTAAAGCGTTCAGAAACAGGTTTATGCGTGGTTTTGTCTGGGTGTCAGCAGAAGCATGTTTAGCTCCCGCTTGGACCAGGATCGAGTCCGAAAACTAACGTGTTGCGCATTACATACAGACCTGTCGTCTGATGATAATAGTGACAACGTGTATGTTAGAGGAATACATCTAAAAATATGAAGGTTTCGTAGCCCTTGACTTGAATTTGGCTCCGTAAGAGAGGGAGGATTTGTAACATGTTAGATCAATTAGTCGAATCAAAAAGTCACGCATCTGAGGACACAAAGCGCAGCGGTTTTCTTTTGACTACGTTTGTGGTTCTCGCGACGATACTGATGGGTGCGTATCTATATAGCCTCTTTGCCAAGGACTACGGAATGGGAGGCGCCGATCTTTCGCTTGAAACTCTTGTCGCTCCGCCGGTGATCGAGGAAGCACCGGAACCGGAGCCTGAAAAGCAGCCCGAAAAGCAGAAAGACCCGAACGTTGATGTTCGCAAGGAGATCATTGCGAGCATGAATGAAACGCCTCCAAAGCCGCCCGAAAAGATCAGCGTTGTGAAGAATACAGTAAAGGAACGCGATCCCAACCGTTTTACGGTTAAGGGTGATCAGGATTATTCAGCTGCTAATCCGCTTCCTTCGGATTACAGGGGTCCTGTAAACACGAGTGGTACCGGCAGTAACAGCGGCCAGACGGGCGGCGGCGGCACCGAGGACGAAGGCGGCGGTACTCCACCACCCCCTCCGCCACCAGTGAAGAAAGCGGTCCCGAAACAGATCTCGGGCGGTGTGTTGAACGGCAAGGCGATCAGTCTTCCGAAGCCGCCATACCCGCCTGCAGCTAAAGCTGTTAGGGCAGGTGGATCGGTCAGCGTCCAGGTGCTTATCGATGAGAACGGAAATGTCGTCTCGGCGTCGGCTGTCAGCGGCCATCCGTTGCTTCGCGCGGCCGCGGCTTCTGCCGCACGCGGTGCGAGATTCTCGCCGACGAAGCTTTCGGGCCAACCGGTAAAGGTTTCAGGCGTCATCACATATAATTTCGTCGCTCCATAAGAGGGCGACCAGCATTTCGGGGGCCGCTGCCATGAAAAACGGCGGCCTCCAAAAGTTTACTACCGCAAAAATCGAATTTTCTGATTTCTTTTGGAGGCAAAATCATGACTTTTTTCGCAAGCCTGTTAGGGACTGATGTTCTGGGCTCAATTATGTTGCTGGCCGAGGGCCAGCAGAAGATATCGTTCGGTATCTACGATATCGCACGCAGCTTAACGATCCCGGGCTGGATCGTTATCATCATCCTTCTCATACAGGCTGTCTATTTGATCGCCGTCGGTATCGAACGCTGGCTAACGTACAACAAGGCCAAGCAGCAGTCGCGACAGTACGCGCCGAAGGTTGCACAGGCTTTGAAGAACAGCAATATCGACGAAGCCATCAATATCAGCGACCGGCACAAAGATTCACACCTTGCGATGGTCGTTTCGTCTGGTCTGAAGGAGTTCGCCGCACACCAGGGCAACACCGATATTTCGGCTGATGAAATGGAGGCTTCGAAGCGTGCCCTTGACCGTGCAATCGCCGTTAAGACGGCCGAGCTGAAGCGCGGCCTGGCAGGACTCGCTACTGTAGGTTCAACCGCACCGTTCGTCGGGCTGTTCGGTACCGTCGTGGGTATCATCGGTGCATTCGTTGCTCTTGCACAGGCTGAAAACGCCGGTATCGGAGCCGTTGGCGCCGCTATAGCAGAAGCCCTCGTCGCTACCGCATTTGGTATCGCCGTGGCCGTTCCCGCTGTGTGGATGTTCAACTACTTCACCAACAAGGTAACGAGCTTTGGCGTCGAAATGGAAAACTCGGCTTCAGAACTGGTTGATTACTTTATCAAGCAGCGAACCAAGAGCCTTAGAAGCTAAGTCTCGGTCTAAACCTGGATTTATAGGGGGAAAAACGCCATGGGCGCAAAGATCGGGGGAACCGACGAATATAACTCGGAGATCAATGTCACACCGATGGTGGACGTGATGCTCGTGTTGCTGATCATCTTTATGATCGTGACACCGCTGCTCCAACAGGGAGTATCAGTGAACATTCCAAGAGACATGAACACTCCGATAGAGGATGCTGAGATCACAAAGGATACATCCGTTGTGATCTCGATCCCGAATAATACTGACTTCTATGTCGGTAAGGATCCGCTGCCGCTAGCTGAGCTTGGCGAGAAGGTCAAGTCGATGATGAAGGACAAGGCGCCTGATAAGCGCATTGTTTATATAAAGAGCGGCGTCGAGGTGGATTATGGAACAGTTGTCCAAGCCATCGATACGATCCGCAAACAGGAGATCGACAAGATCGGCCTGGTAGCGGATAGGAAGAAGGGAGCTGCGCCGACAGAATGATCGGGCGGCAACACTCATAAGAGAGGAAGTAAACCACAATGGGAATGTCAGCCGGCGGCGGCGGAAGAGATGAAGCCGTACCGCATATTAACGTAACACCATTGATCGACGTCTTGCTCGTGCTTTTGATCATCTTTATGGTCATTACGCCGGTCAAGCCGAGCAAATTCGAAGCAAAGGTACCGGCCGAGCCTAAGGACCAGCAAAACATCGAGGTTAAGCCCAATCCGCTTACGCTGGTCGTTGCTATTAACCGCAACGACCGGACCATAACGCTCAATAACGAGGCCGCAGGCAGCGTCGACGAACCGGACAATTTGATCAATTCCCTCAAGAACATTTTTACGCAGCGCGAGCAGAACGATGTTCGTCGAGAGGGAACAAACGAGATCGAAAAGACGCTGTTTATCAAATCGCCTACGTCGATCAAGTACGGCGACGTCGCAAAGGTGATCGATGCTGTAAAGGAAGCAGGGGCGGAGCCTATCGGCCTGCAGATCGACGATCTGACCGACTAGTTGTTAAGGCGGGAGTCCCGCCCAAAACGATAGCAAAACATTGAATGGAGTGAATAGATGAGGCCTTCTCGTTTTGCGGTACTTGCAGTAACTGCGTGTGCCGTATTGTTTCTAACTAATTGTTCCCCATATAACCGGATCATGGCTCGAAAGAACCTGGTGGACGGTTCGATCGCTTATAAGGACCGAAATTTTCAGGAGGCCGAAGAGTTATTTCGAAAGGCGGCCGGGCGCGATCCGGATGGCACGACACTCGAAGGCCGCACTGCCCAGCTATTCCTGGCCCGGACGCTGCACTCGATGTTCATCGGAAACCGCCAGGATAAATCTTTAGCAGAACGGGCCGTGGCGGAATATAAAAAGTCTGTTCCTCAGGTTGTGGGTGAGTACGAGGAAGCCAAAGCCGCCTACGACGCCGATCCGAATGGAGAGGCGGCACAGAAGCGATATTATGCGGCCCTTAGCGGTGTAAATAGCACAGTAAGCGCGATACCAAGTCTTCTCGAAAGCCTGGAAAAACCCGATGAGGCAGTGCAGTTCCAGGAAGAAGTTGCGAAAAATCAGAAGATGCCTGAAACGGCCCGGGCGCGTGCCCTTGTTGCTCTCGGCTTAAAATACAACACCTGTGCAAACGACATCACAGATACGGAAGCGACGAAGAAGACGGTCAAAAAGGACGGCAAGGATGTATTCCAGTTCGTAAAGCCTGAAAATCCGGAAGATCTTACGAAACTTAAGGATTGTGTTGCAAAGGGTCTCGAATACTTTAATCAGACGGCCGCACTCGAGCCGCCTGTGGTGAAGAATTCGGCATCGGCAGATATAAAGTCGATGAACGACGATCAACTTCGGATATTTGAAGAAATTATCTCGCCGTTCGATTCGGCTCGTTCATATAGGGCGTCAATAGCTGTACAGGCCTCGCGCCTTGCTGAAATGGAAGGAAGCAGTGAGTATGCGAATCTGAAAGCGGACGCGGACAGTAAGCGTGCGGCGGCGGATGAAATAAAAAAGGTCTCGAGAGCTATCGAGGCTGAAAAGGAAGCCCGCCGCGCCGCAGAGGCTGAAGCCGAGAATGCCAACAGGGCTGCGAACGCTGCTGCGCAGTAGTTTTCAATCGTCTTATGATATTAATGGTGCCCGGTTAATTTAGGCCGGGCACCATTTTTCTTATTCGTTGATCGCTGTCTCTGGATAGGCGAAATTGAAATTCATAGATTTTACGGTATTTTCTTCGTTAGAATGAAAAAAGAGAACGTGTGCAGATGATTCGGATCGAGGACGTGATCGATGTCGTTGAAAAGAACAGACCCGGAGCAGATATTGATCTGATCCGTCGGGCATATATGTTCTCTGCCCTGCATCACAAAGGCCAAAAACGCGCATCCGGCGAGCCCTATCTTGTTCATCCTATTGAAGTTGCGAACATTCTTGCCGAGATGCGTTTAGATGAGGTAAGTGTATCGACCGGACTTCTCCATGACGTCGTTGAAGACACGCTTGTCGATCTGGACACGCTCCGTTCATATTTTGGGCAGGAGATAACGCAACTCGTCGATGGCCTAACGAAGATCGCGCAGATCAGCGACCTGTCGAAAGAACGGCAGCAAGCGGAGAATGTCCGCAAGATGGTGCTCGCAATGATCACGGACGTCCGTGTCGTGTTGATCAAACTGGCCGACCGTCTGCACAACATGCGGACCATGCAGTTCCTCAAACCCGAGCAGCGTGCCCGCATCTCACAGGAGACGCTCGATATATATGCTCCGATCGCGCATCGGCTCGGAATGGGTAAGATGCGTAGCGAACTTGAAGACCTGTCCTTCCAAAACCTGTATCCGGCTGAATACAAAAAACTCGCAAAAGAAGTTGACGCCCGCCGGCCCGAGCTTGAAGGGATTCTCGAAAAGATCCGGGAAACTATTACCGACAAGTTAAAGGAAAACCAGGTGCCTGTCGTCGCGATCGAAGGGCGCGTTAAACGTCTCTATTCACTCTGGAAAAAGCTACGCAAGCAGCGAATCATGATCGAGCAGGTTTACGATCTGATCGCAACCCGCATCATTACGCCCAACGACAGGAAGTACTGTTATCTCACGCTGAGCGTTGTGCACGACATCTGGACGCCGGTGCCTGAGAGGTTCAAGGATTGGATCGCGATCCCGCGCGATAATCTTTATCAGTCGCTTCATACATCGGTGATTGGAGATGGCGGCCAGCCTTTCGAAGTTCAGATCCGTACCGAAGAGATGCATCGCATCGCCGAAGAGGGCGTCGCCGCTCACTGGAAATACAAAGAAAGCAAGCTCGGCCGCGCCGAAGATGACGAAAGCCTAGATGAGCTCCGAAAGACCGTTGAAAAACTGCTGCTTCCGCTGGTCGAGGATAACGGTGCAAATGAAGATTCGGAAGACTTTATCGAATCGTTGAAGCTCGATCTTTTCCCAAAGGATGTCTATGCATTCACGCCAATGGGAAAGGTGATACAGCTTCCACGCGGTGCGACGCCCATCGATTTTGCATATGCGATCCACTCGGAGGTCGGCGACGCATGTACGGGCGCAAAGATCAACGGCCGCATCGTACCAATCAAGACGGAGCTACAAAACGGTGATGTGGTCGAGATAATGACGACCGCGAATTCAAATCCTTCCCGCGATTGGCTGAATTACGTCGTTACATCAAAAGCGAAAAATCGAATTCGGCATTTCATCAGCGAGCAGCAACGCGCCGATTCGATCGACCTTGGGCGCAAACTGCTTGAAAAAGAAGCGAGCCGTTTCAGTGTTTCGCCAAAAAAGCTGATCAACAACGACGGGGAGATGAAGCG